>DASVTZ010000265.1 GCA_036387335.1 Longimicrobium sp. | reverse complement strand
GCGGAGGGGCTCTCCACCCAGAAGTCCTGCTCGTCCGTCATCACCACGTGGTACTTCACGTTGGGCACGGTGGTGATGATGTCCAGGTCGAACTCGCGCTCCAGCCGCTCCTGGATGATCTCCATGTGCAGGAGCCCCAGGAAGCCGCAGCGGAAGCCGAAGCCCAGCGCCAGCGACGTCTCCGGCTCGTACGTCAGGGAAGCGTCGTTGAGCTGCAGCTTGGCGAGCGCGTCGCGCAGCTCCTCGTACTGCTCGGTCTCCGTGGGGTAGATCCCCGCGAACACCATCGGCTTCACTTCCTGGAAGCCGGGGATCCCCTCGCCCGCCCGGTTGTCCGCGTCGTAGATGGTGTCGCCCGAGCGCGTGTCCGCCACCCGCTTGATGCCGGCGATGATGTACCCCACCTCGCCCGGCCCCAGCTCCGTGAGCGGCTGCCGGCCGAGCTGCAGGTAGCCCACCTCGTCGATGGGATACTCGTTCTCGTTGGCGCCGAAGCCGATGCGCATCCCCTTGCGAAAGGTGCCGTCCACCACGCGCACGCTGGGGACGGCGCCCAGGTACTTGTCGTAGTACGAGTCGAAGATCAGGGCGCGCGGCGGCGCATCCGGGTCGCCCGTGGGGGGCGGCACGTTGCGCACGACCGACTCCAGGATCAGGTCGATGCCGATCCCGGCCTTGGCGGAGGCGAAGATGACCTCGTCCGGATCAACCCCGAGCAGCTCCACGATCTCGTCGCGGCGGCGCTCCGGCTCCGCGCCGGGCAGGTCGATCTTGTTGAGGACGGGGATGATCTCCAGCCCCGCGTCCATCGCCAGGAAGAGGTTGGAGAGCGTCTGCGCCTGGATCCCCTGCGACGCGTCCACCACCAGGATGGCCCCCTCGCAGGCGGCCAGCGAACGCGACACCTCGTAGGTGAAGTCGACGTGCCCGGGGGTGTCGATGAGGTTGAGCTGGTACTGCCGGCCGTCCTTTGCGCCGTACAGCATGCGCACGGCGTTCAGCTTGATGGTGATCCCGCGCTCGCGCTCGAGGTCCATCGAGTCGAGCACCTGGGCCTTCATCTCGCGCTGCTGGAGCGTCCGCGTCGTTTCCAGCAGCCGGTCGGCCAGGGTGGACTTTCCGTGGTCGATATGGGCAACGATGCAGAAGTTGCGAATGTGCTCTATCAGCACGATGCAGGTCCCGTCATGGTAAGCGTTTGTCGTAGGATGAAGTCGCGTACAAGCTACCCAATCCGGGGGGCGATAGAAAGGGCGCGCCGCCGGGCGCCGATTTTGCCCCTTACCCCGCCAAAACGCCACGCATCCTACTTTTCACGAGCAGAATCCATGCATTTTACCCGTTTGATGGCATCCTGCGCGGCCGCCGCCGCGTTGGTGTCGCCCCTTTCGGCCCAGCTCGCCACCACCCCGCGCGCACTGGGGATGGGCGGCGCGTACGTGGCCGTGGCGCGCGGCCAGGAATCGCTCTTCCAGAACCCGGCGAACCTGGCGCTCCCGGGCAACCCGCACGCATCCGCCGCCGCGCCGCAGGTGACGCTCGGCGCGACGATCAACGGCCTCACCTTCGGCGACGTCAACGACCTGCGCTCCTTCGACGAGCTCGACGACGACCAGCGCGCCGACATCCTGGGCCGCATCCCCGACGAAGGGACTGCCGCCGAAGTCGACATCCGCGTTCCCGTCTTCTCGATGTCGTTTCGCCGCGCCCTCTTCGGCGTGTCGTACAACCTGACGGGCCGCCACGGCGTCTCCCGCGACGTGGTGGACCTGGTGCTGAACGGCGTGCAGCAGTCGCGGCTCCTGGGCGCGAACGCGTACGACGACGACGCCATCCTCAGCCAGTCGCAGGGCTTCCGCGCCTCGTACCTCGACTTCGCGGCCGGCTACGCGCACCGCGTGGGCCCGGTCAGCCTGGGCGTCACCGGCCACTACCTGCGCGGCAGCCGCATGGTGCGCTCCGGCGCGGTGGGCATCGACACGGTCCTCTCCGTCACCGCCCCCGACATCCGCGTCACCTACGCCGGCGTGGGGCGCGACGGGGCGAACGGCTTCGGCCTCGACGTCGGCGCCGCCATCCAGCCGAACCCATCGCTCACGCTGAGCGCGGCGGTGGCCAACGTCGTCAACACGCTGGAGTGGAAGGGCGATCCCGAGATCCGCTCGATCGTCCTCAGCCGCGAGAACTACCGCACCGGCGACCCGGACCAGCTCCGGAACGACTACGCCCGCAGCGCCCGCCCCCTCTCCGCGGCGGACCCCGTCCTCGCCGCCCGCGCGCGCGGACTCGCGGACGACCTGGACGTGGGCGCCACCCTCGCACCCATCCTGCGCCTGGGCGCCGCCTGGGAGCCGCACGCCGGCACCACCTTCGCCGCTGCCTACCAGGGCGAGCTCTCCGAGAGCCGTCTCGGCGGCCCCTGGGACCGCTCGCTCGGCGTCGGGGTGCAGCACAAGATCCCCATCGTCACCGTCCGCGCCGGCCTCTCCACCGACCTGGACAGCGGCACGATGCTGGGCGGCGGCCTCTCGCTCGGCCCGCTCCACCTGGGCGCCGCGCGCCTCACCGGCAGCTCCGACGGCAACTCCGCCCAGAGCGGCTGGCTCTTCACCTTCGGCTTCGGCGGCCAGACCAACAGCCGGATGAACTGAGGGCGGCGGGCCCCCTCTCCCGGGGTCGGGGGCACGCGGGCTCCCCCTCTCCCCCGCAAGCGGGGGAGAGGGTGCACTCCTCCTCGGGCGGCATCCCGTAGGGGCGCGATTTATCGCGCCCGTGCCCGCCGCCGCGCCGATCTCCGCCTGACGCAACCAGATTCCGGTAGGGGCAGACCTGCGTGTCTGCCCACCCTTTCTGCTGCCGCGAACCCCGCTGGTTCGGCACCGATCGTCGTAGGAGCAGCCCCACGTGGCTGCCCGTGCCCGCCCCGGCACCACCCCCCGCCCCGCGACCACGAAAAAGGGAGAGGCGCATCGGCCTCTCCCCTTTCTGTCGATCCGCGCCAGACCCTACCGCGTCATCGCGCGCACCGCTTCCAGCCCCTTGGGATCCCACCGCGGCCGCTCGGCGGCGTTGGCGATCTCGGTGGCCAGGTACAGCACCATCCGCGAGATGCGCGCGGCCTTGTCCGTGTCGATCTTCTCCACCTCGTCCGAGGGGCGGTGGTAGTCCGGGTGCACGCCGCTGAAGAAGAAGATCGCGGGGACCTCCTTGCGCGCGAAGTTGTAGTGGTCCGAGCGGAAGAAGAACTGCTCCTGCGGCCAGATGTCGTCCGACAGCGTCAGGTGCAGCTCCGGGTGCGCGGCCTGCACGCGATTGGCGAGGGCCCCCAGCGACGAGTAGTCCTTGCCGATCACCACCACGCTGTCCGGGTTGTTGCGCCCGATCATGTCCACGTTCACGTCCGCCACGATCCGCGCGAGCGGGATCGTGGGATGGTCCGAGAACCACTCCGACCCCAGCAGCCCCTTCTCCTCGCCGCTCACGTGCACGAAGGCGATGGAGCGCTTCGGCCGGTCCCGCATCATCGAGAGCGCCTGCGCCACCTCCAGCAGCCCCGTCGTCCCCGAAGCGTCGTCGTCCGCCCCGTTGTAGATGGAGTCGCCGTTCACCGGCTGCCCCACGCCCACGTGGTCCATGTGCGCCGAGATCACCACGTACTCGTTGCGCAGCACCGGGTCGCTGCCCGGGAGGATGGCGATGACGTTGGGCGCACGCGCGCGGTCCATCTCCTCCTGCGGAAGGGCCAGACTGGCAGTGACCCCCGCCAGCGGCGCGGGGCGGAAGCTCGGCGCGGCCCCGCGCGCGGCCAGCGTCGCCAGCGGAGTCCCGGCGCCCGCGAACATGCGGGTGGCGGCCTCGTGCGTCATCATGAACTGCGGGTACGCGATCGCCCCGCCCGGGGTCCGTGCCCCGCGCGTGGCGGGCGCGGCGTACTTGGCGATGCTGTCAGCAGTCCAGCTCGCGTCCAGCACGTGCACGATCGCCACGGCGCCGGCACGCTGGGCGGCGGCGCGCTGGCGGGTGCGCTCGCGGCGCCAATCGCGGTTGGAGGCGCCCGGAAGCGAGACCACCACGACGCGGCCGGTCATGGAGCCCGCGGGCAGCGCGTCGTCGGCGCCGCGGCCGGCGTACACCATGGCGGCGGAGGCGATGGGCTGCGCCGTACCGCCCACCGCGAAGAAGTCGCGCCCGTACTGCAGCGTATGCGGCGCGCCGCGCCCGGCGATCTCCATCCGCGCCCCGGCGGCGCTCAGGCGGCGCATGGGGTACGGGTACCACTGGTAGTACGAGCCGCTCTCGCCCCCCGGCTGCAGCCCGAACAGCCGGTGCTGGTTGACGAGGTACGACGCGGCGATCTCCAGCTCCGGGCTGGGCGTGTTGCGCCCGCGCAGGAAGTCGGACGCCAGGAACTCGATGCGCGAGTACACGTCGGCCGGCGTGATGGTGGCCGCAGCTTCCTGGAGAGACAGCGTCCCCGCCGGCGAAGGCGGGGCGGCCGCGCCCTGCGCGGCGGCGTGCGGAACGGCCAGCGCCGCGCTGGCGGCGAGCGCCAGCGCGGCGGAAAGAACTACGGACGGGCTTCGATTCATCTGCCGGGCCTGGTGAGGGGTGTGGCGGGCCTCACCAGGCCCGCCGGCCTACTCCGACGGAGGCCGGACCCGGGGGGCCGACGGACGCGAAGGAGAGTTGTCGCTGCTGGGCTGCCGCGCCGGGGGCGCCTCGCGGCGCGTCTCGGTGCGCCGCTCGGGCGGCGGTTCGCGGCGCGTCTCCGTGCGCCGCTCCGGCGGAGGCTCGCGGCGCGTTTCGGTCCGCGGCTCCGAGCGGGGTTCGGGACGCCGGCTCTCGCTGGGCGGCGACGAATCCGGGGAGCGGCGCTCGAAGGTCGGGCGCTGGCGCTCCGGCCGCACCACCCGCGGCTCCTGCTGCTGCTCCGGCTCGCCCTCGCGCTGCGTGTACGAACCCGCCCCGCGGGCGGGCGGCGCCGGGCGCCGCGAGTAGCCGCGGCCGTCGTCGCGCACGTCCGTGCGCTCCTTGTACCCGTGCGTGGGCTGCGTGCGGCGATACCGGTCGTCGTAGTAGCCGTTGCCGTAGTACCCGTTGCCGTAGTAGCCGTTGCCCCGGGCGTAGTACACGCGCCGATCGCCGCGGTAGTAGCGCGTATCATAATAGTACGGCACCTGCACGAGCAAAACGCGCACTCGGTCGCAGCTGTCGTAGTACACGCTGCGGCTGCTGTACCACGAGCCGTAGCTGTCGTAGCATGCGTAGCGCGGGTGCGTGTAGCGGCGGCCGACGTGATAGGTGTAGTAGTCGCTGTCGTGCTCGCCGTAGCCCCAGTCGCCCACCAGCATCCGCTCGTAGCGCTCCATCGCGCGGAACGGGTCGCCGTAGACGTTGTAGTTGGGGTCCCAGCTCCCCACGCGGCGGTAGTGCAGGTCGCGGATCACGCGCTCGTCGAGCGGCTCGTTGGATGCCACCGCGAAGATGTAGCCGATGCCGTAGCCGCCGCGTATGGAGACGTACTGGCTGCCGCGAGGCCGTACGCTGTACGCGCGCCCGCCGCGCAGGTACCCATCGTCGCCGGGCTGGCTGGGGAAGAGCACCTCGACGTTGCCGTCCGTGTCGATGTGGAGCACCGCCACGTACGCGTCGCGGTCGGTGCGCACGAGCACGCGCGACCGGTCGCCGATGCGGTAGACGTCGCGGTTGCCGTCCATCCAGACGCGGACGCCGGGACGGTAGTCCTGGTCGTAGCGTCCGTACTGTTCCTGGCGGCGGTCGCCGGACTGGTACGATGCGCCGGCCTGCACGAGAGCGGGCGGCTGGAGCGGGCCGAGGTCTTCCGCGGTCGTGCGGTCGAAGCCCGGAACGGCCCTGCTGGTGTCCGCGACGGATGCCGCGCCATCGGAGGCTCCGAAGGCAAGGAGGGCGAACGCCGCGAGGAGGGTGGTACGCATCTGAGTGTATCTCCGGTTGGGCGGGAAGCTGCACGGTCCATCGAGCAATCCGCGTTCCCGCCGCCGCCACAAATCCAAGTGATTTTACGATAACGCCTTACGCCCGAACGCACCACCCGCCGGGCGTGTCCCTTGTCCACGCGCGTGGACGCCCGTTCCCGCGCAGGGGACGGAACGGCAGGGGAATGGGGACTGGGGAAATGGGGAATCGATCCGGTAAGGCCGCGATTCATCGCCCGCGCCCTCGCCCGTCTCTCGACCCGCCGCACGCACCGGTTCCGTAGGGGCCGCCCCACGTGGCTGCCCGTGCCTACCCGCGCACCGCACCCACGCATCCCACACAATGCCTCGCGGTCCCGATGCCCCCATTCCCCATTCCCCATTCCCCATTCCCCGCCCCACTCCCCTGGCCCCGGATGTGCTTCTCGAATATGTTCTTCGCCCCGGTCCGCCTCCGCGGCCGGACGCGGCGGACGCCGCGCAACGACCCATAAAGGAACGCCTGCATCCGATGGCGACCACGACCAAGAAGAAGCCCCGCACCGAGGAAGCCGCGCTCGGCCGCGACACGCTGCTCGGCTTCTACCGCACCATGCTGCTGGCCCGTCGCCTCGACGACAAGGAGATCCAGCTCAAGGGGCAGAACAAGATCTTCTTCCAGATCTCCGGGGCCGGGCACGAGGCGATCCAGGTGGCCGCCGCCGCCCACGCCCGCCCCGGCTACGACTGGTTCTACTTCTACTACCGCGACCGCGCCTTCTCGCTCGGTCTGGGAATGACCGCGCTCGATCACCTCCTGCAGGCCGTCGGCGCCGAGGCGGACCCCTCCTCCGGCGGGCGGCAGATGCCGTCGCACTGGGGGCACAAGGCGCTCAACATCGTCTCCACCTCGTCGCCCACCGGCACGCAGTTCCTGCAGGCCGTGGGCACCGCCGAGGCCGCGATGCGCGCCCGCAAGCTGGGCGAGCCGCTGGTCGAGACCACGGGCGCCAAGGAGGACGAGGTCGTCTTCGTCACCACCGGCGACGGCACCACCTCCGAGGGCGAGTTCTGGGAGAGCCTCAACTCGGCCTCCAACCTCAAGCTCCCCGTCGTCTACATCGTGGAGGACAACGAGTTCGCCATCTCCGTCCCGGTGGAGGTGAACACGGCGGGCGGCAGCATCTCCAGGCTGGTGCAGTCGTTCCCGGACCTCCTCGTCATCAACTGCGACGGCACGGACCTGGTGGACTCGTACGCCGCGATGGGGCGCGCGGTGGAGTACTGCCGCACGCGCCAGGGCCCGGCGCTGGTGCACGCCAAGGTGATCCGCCCGTACAGCCACTCGCTTTCCGACGACGAGCGGTTCTACAAGACGGAGGTGATGCGGAACGAGGAGGCCAAGCGCGACCCGCTGGTGCGCGCCGCCAAGCTCCTGGTGGACGGCGGCCTCGCCACGCAGGACGAGCTCGCCCGCATCGACGCCGAGGTCAACGACGAGGTGCAGCGCGCCACCGACGAGGCGCTCGAGTCGCCGCAGCCGGCGCCCTCCACGGCCATGCAGTACCTCTTCTCGCCCGACGTGGACCCCACGGCGGAGCAGTTCGACACCGAGGACGACCCGCGCTTCACCGGCGGCGAGACCACGATGGTCGACCTGATCAACGCCACCCTCAAGGACGAGATGCGCCGCGATCCGCGCATCGTCGTCTTCGGCGAGGACGTGGCCGACGTCTCGCGCGAGGAGATGATCAACGACGTCAAGGGGAAGGGCGGCGTCTTCAAGGTCACCGCGGGGCTGCAGCGCGAGTTCGGGGGCACGCGCGTCTTCAACTCCCCGCTCGCCGAGGCCAACATCATCGGCCGCGCGGTGGGGATGGCGGTGCGCGGGATGAAGCCGGTGGTCGAGATCCAGTTCTTCGACTACATCTGGCCGGCGATGATGCAGATCCGCGGCGAGGTGGCCACCATGCGCTACCGCTCTAACAACGCCTTCGCCTCGCCGATGGTCATCCGCACCACGTACGGCGGCTACCTCAAGGGCGGCTCCATCTACCACTCGCAGACGGGCGAGTCGATCTTCGCGCACTGCCCCGGCATCCGCGTCGTCCTCCCGTCCAACGCCATCGACGCCGCGGGTCTCCTGCGCACGGCGATCCGCTGCGAGGACCCGGTCCTGTTCCTGGAGCACAAGCACCTGTACCGCCAGGTGTACAACAAGGGGAAGTATCCCGGCCCCAACTTCATGATCCCCTTCGGCAAGGCCCGCACGGTGCGCGAGGGGACGGACGTGACGGTGATCGCCTGGGGCGCGCTGGTGCAGCGCTCCGTCGTGGCCGCCAAGCAGGCCGAGGACCAGTTCGGGATCTCCACCGAGGTCATCGACATGCGCACGGTGAGCCCGCTGGACATGGAGGCCGTGGCCGCGTCGGTGAAGAAGACCAACCGCCTGGTGATCGCGCACGAGGACTCGCTCTCGTGGGGGATCGGCGCCGAGGTCGCGGCGCGCGTGGCGGACGAGCTCTTCCCCTGGCTGGACGCGCCGGTGAAGCGCGTGGCCTCGCTGGACACCTGGGTGGCCTACGCCCCGCAGGTCGAGCGCGCCATCCTCCCCGAGCCGGAGGACGTGCTCAAGGCGATCCAGGAGATCAAGGCCTTCTGATCCTCGCCCGATCGCTCCCCAACGCCCCGGCGGCCGCAAGGCTGCCGGGGCGCTCTGCGTTTTCTCATCGGTTCCACGGGTTCAGGATCTGGATGCCGCGGTCACGGAAGTGGCGTTCGTTGCGGGTGACGAGCACCATGTCGTGAATGACCGCGGTGGCAACCAGAATCCCGTCCGGTACGCTCAGCTCGCGTCCGGCGCGGCGGCCCTCGTCAGCGATCCGTCCCCAGGCCCTGGCAATTGGCACGTCCACCGGGATCACCCGGTCTCTGTATTCGGTGGGGATCTCCTCCAGCCACTGAATGAGGTAAGTGCGCTTCGCACCGGGTTCAAGTTTCGAAGCACCTTTCTGGATCTCGCCCAATGTGATCGTGCTGAGCGCGAAGTGCTCCTGTGGACGTGCACCCATCCACCTTGTTACCCGCGGGTCCGGACGCGGCTTGGTGCTGTCGGAGACTACGTTGGTGTCGAGAAGATAGCGCATGCGTCTCAGTCGGCCGCGTCCGCCGAGAGGTCGTTTTCATTTCGGCACGCGCAGCGCTCGCGTCGGCGGTCCTCCTCCCTCATCCGCTCGAAGTAATCTCCAGGCAGTTCCCCATCTTCGTAAACCGCGCTGGGCGGCAGGCTCTGAAGATGGTCCCATGCACTCTTCTCACCTTCCTGCAGTTGGCGTGGCACCGGTGGGGTTTCCCCCAGCGCAAGCAGCCGTTGGTGAGCGAGCACGAGACGGTAATGGTCCGCCTCACTCATAACCACGACCGCCGTGCAATCAGGTCCGAGCACTGTCTGCGGAGCGTTGGTGAGAGCGCGGTGCATCACTTCACCAAGCCGCTTCTCCGCTTCCTCCGAGTACCAGAAATCCGTCATCTCCCCCCTCCCGTGTTCTCGATCAATCGTGAGCCGCAGCATCCATTTCGCGGGCGCTCCCCGTCCACCCGGTGCAGCATTCAGAGTGGCGTGACGCTTCCCGTGAGCGTTCCAGGAAATCCTCGGGCAAGTCCCCGTCGCGGATGGCGGCCGCGATCGGCGAGTTCTGCATGATCTCGAAGAGCTCTTTCCCACCGAACCCGCGCACCGCGGGAGCCGGCACCCGTTCGGCGAGCCGCTGGTACTCCGCCTCGCCGAGCATCACCACCGCGCGTCGCTCGCGGCTCACCACGCGCTGCGGCCCAGAGGTAAGCGCGAGTTCCACCACCTCCGCGAGCGTCTCCGCAGCGTCCATGAGATTCCAGTTCCTCATGCGCTCTCTCCAGGTCCCGAGGCATGTCCACTCCGTTCGATTTCGAAGGTAATGGAGTAGAAGTCAACTGAGCAACAGGGCGACAGAAAGCGGATCTCCTGGTGTCGCAAGGAGATCCGCACAATCGCGCCACGGGTGGAGCGTAGCGAACAACGCTGTCTCGTCAGGTGCTCACACGGGCCCTGAGCGACAGGCAGAGCAGCCGAGGCACACCAGCTCAAAGCGTGGGCTGAGGCAGGGTTCAGTCCCGGGATAGTCCAGCGGGGACGGAATCACAGCGCGTTCGCGAGGTGTCGCGACGGTGGCGGCTGAGGCGGGGCGGGCGCACTTCCTGCAACGCGGGGCGCCCCTGAGCCGGGCCGATTGTGGCCGCGGCACGCGCCGTTCGCCGGCCCCGAACCCCGATCAGGAGACCGCCCCCGTTGAGCGCTTCCGACCCGCTCTGGTACAAGGACGCCGTCTTTTACGAGATCCACGTCAAGGCTTTCCAGGACTCCAACGCCGACGGGATCGGCGACTTCGCCGGGCTGATGCAGCGCCTGGACTACGTGCAGAGCCTGGGCGTGGACGTCATCTGGCTCCTTCCCTACTACCCCTCGCCGCTGCGCGACGACGGGTACGACATCGCCGACTACTACAACATCCACCCGTCGTACGGGTCGGTGGACGACTTCACGCGCTTCATGGAGGAGGCGCACCGCCGCGGCCTGCGCGTGATCTCGGACCTGGTGCTCAACCACACCTCCAGCGACCACCCCTGGTTCCAGCGCGCCCGCCGCGCTCCCAAGGGCTCGCCGGAGCGCGACTTCTACGTGTGGTCGGACGACGACACCGTGTACAAGGAGGCCCGCGTCATCTTCACCGACACGGAGCCGAGCAACTGGACGTGGGACCCGGTGGCGGGGCAGTACTACTGGCACCGCTTCTTCAGCCACCAGCCGGACCTCAACTGGGACAACCCCGCCGTGAAGGAGGCGATGTTCCAGGTGATGGAGTTCTGGCTGGACCGCGGGCTGGACGGCTTCCGCGCGGACGCGGTGCCGTACCTGATCGAGCGCGAAGGGACGATCTGCGAGAACCTCCCGGAGACGCACGACATCCTCAAGGAGTTCCGCACACGGCTGGACTCCAAGTACCCGGGGCGCATCCTGCTGGCCGAAGCCAACCAGTGGCCGGAGGACGTGCGCCCCTACTTCGGCGACGGCGACGAGTTCCAGATGGCGTTCCACTTCCCGCTGATGCCCCGCATCTTCATGGCGGTGCGGCAGGGGATCCGGAAGCCGATCGTGGAGATCATCGAGCGCACCCCGCCGATTCCCGACGACTGCCAGTGGTGCATGTTCCTGCGCAACCACGACGAGCTCACCCTGGAGATGGTGACCGACGAGGAGCGCGACTACATGTACCGCGAGTACGCCGCCGATCCGCGCATGCGCCTCAACCTGGGCATCCGCAGGCGGCTGGCGCCGCTGATGGACAACGACCGGCGCAAGATCGAGCTCCTGAACTCGATCCTCTTCACCATGCCGGGGTCGCCGATCGTGTACTACGGCGACGAGCTGGGGATGGGCGACAACGTCTTCCTGGGCGACCGCGACGGGGTGCGCACGCCCATGCAGTGGTCGCCGGACCGCAACGCCGGGTTCAGCCGCGCCGAGGCCGCGCGCCTCTTTCTGCCGCCGATCACGGATACGCAGTACGGCTTCCAGGCGATCAACGTGGAGGCGCAGGAGCGCTCGCCCTTCTCGCTCCTCAACTGGACCAAGCGGCTGATCGCGGTGCGCAAGCAGCACCACGCCTTCGGCCGCGGGACCATCGAGTTCCTGCAGCCGGAGAACCCGCACGTCCTCGCCTACATCCGCGAGTACGAGGGCGACGCCATCCTGGTGGTCAACAACCTCTCGGGCACGGCGCAGGCGGTGCAGCTCGACCTCACGCGCTTCGCCGGGCGCATCCCGGTCGAGCTGCTGGGGCAGACGTCGTTCCTTCCCATCGACGAGACGCCGTACGCGCTGACGCTGAGCCCCTACGGGTTCTTCTGGTTCGGGCTGCGGCCGGTGCGCGTGGAAGCCGATGCGGGGAACGACGTGCCGGCCGAGTGGGCGGAGGCAGAGGCGCGCGTCTTCGAGGACGCGGGGGTGCTGGCGGGGATGGTCGCCGCGGTGCCGCACGAGTGGCTGCGCTCGCAGCGCTGGTTCCGCGGCAAGGCGCGCGAGATCCTGGGCACCGAGCTGGTGGACCACGCCATCGTGCGTCCGGAGCGCGGGCCGCGCGCCATCGCGTCGGTGCTGCGGGTGAGGTACGAGGAGGGCGAGCCGGAGGTGTACTTCCTCCCGCTCTCGCTGCACCCCACGCTGCAGCCGGGTGTGGCGCCGGAGGCGATCGTCTCGCAGGCCACCGAGGCGGGGGAGTTCCGCGTCTTCGAAGCGCTGGGCGACCGCCGCTTCGCCGGGGCGCTGCTGGACGCCATCCGCGAGGAAGCGGTCATCGAGGGGCAGAGCGGCCGGCTGGTGGCTCGCCGCGGGCGCACCTTCGAGGAGCTGGACCAGCAGCGCGGGCCCGTGCGCGCCATCTCCGCCGAGCAGAGCAACACCTCGCTGATCATCGGCGACTCGGCCATCCTCAAGGTCTTCCGCAAGCTGGAAGCGGGGATGAACCCGGACCTGGAGGTGACGCGCTTCCTCACCGAGCGCACCACGTTCCGCAACCTGCCGGCGCTGGGCGGGTGGATCGAGCACCAGGGGGCGGGCGAGCCGTCGTCGGTAGCGGGGCTCTTCGCCTTCATCCCCAACACGGGGGATGCGTGGAGCGTGGCGCTGAAGGCGCTCGAGCGCTACATGGGCGCCGCCTCCCGCAGCGCCGCCGATCCCGAGACGGTCGCGGGGCAGGAGGCGGTGCGGCGGATGGCGGGCGACTTCTTCCCGTCCATCGAGCGGCTGGGCGCCACCACCGCGCGGCTGCACCTGGCGCTCGCCTCCGCGGGCGACGACGAGCCGGACTTCGCGCCGGAGCCGGTGGGCGACGCGGAGGTGCGCGCGTACGCGGATGCCTTCGCCCGCCACGTGGACGAGGTGCTGGGCGAGCTGGGGCTGCGCCTCGAAAAGATCCCCGGCGCCTTCCCGTCCGCGCTCCTCAACGAGCTGACGGCCGTGGTGCGTGCCGCGGCCGACGTCCGCCAGCGCGGCGACGACCTGCGGCTGCTCCAGGAGGCGGGGACGGTGCGCACCCGCTTCCACGGCGACTACCACCTGGGGCAGGTGCTCCGCGCGGAAAAGCCGGGGCCGGACGGGTCGGAGTGGTACATCCTGGACTACGAGGGCGAGCCGGCGCGCCCGCTCGCCGAGCGCCGCGCCAAGGGCTCGCCGCTGCGCGACGTGGCGGGAATGCTGCGCTCCTTCAACTACGCCGTGCGCGTGGCGCTCAAGGATTACCGCACCGACGACTACCGCACCCGGATGTCGCTGGAGCGGTGGGCGGCCGCATGGGAGCGCGAGGCCCGCACCCTCTTCCTGGGCGCGTACCGCGCGACGGTGGCGGGCTCGCCCATCGTGCCGGCCGACGCCGACGTGTTCGCGCGGGCGCTGGCGGTGTTCGAGCTGGAGAAGGCCGTGTACGAGCTGGGGTACGAGATGAACAACCGGCCGGACTGGATCTGGGTGCCGCTGGAAGGGATCCGCTCGATCCTGGGGGGCGCAGCGTGACGCCGCGCATCTACAACCTCTTCCAGCGGCTGGTGGGCCCCACGACGCGGTGGGCGGAGCATGCCCGGCGCGCGCGCGACATGGGGTTCGACTGGGTGTACCTCAACCCCTGGCACTACCCGGGGTTCAGCGGCAGCCTGTACGCCGTCAAGGAGTACCGCCGGCTCAACCCGCTCTTCGTGCCCGCCGGCGCGGACCCCATGAGCCTGGAGCCGCTCCGCGCCGCGCTGGCGGAGATCTCCGCGCTTGGCGTGCAGCCGATCATGGACCTGGTCATCAACCACACGGCCAAGGACTCGCCGCTCATCCAGGAGCACCCCGAGTGGTACGTCCGCGACGAGCGGGGCCAGGTGCGCAGCCCCTTCGTCGTCGATCCGGACGATCCGTCCAAGGTCACCACCTGGGGCGACCTGGCGGAGATCGACAACGAGACGCACCACGGCCGCCAGGAGCTGTGGGCGTACTGGACGGAGCTGGTGCGGGACTCCATCGAGCTGGGCTTCCGCGGCTTCCGTTGCGACGCCGCGTACAAGGTGCCGTCCGAGCTGTGGCGCCACCTGATCGACGAGGCGCGCCGCGTGGACCGCGAGGTGAAGTTCTTCGCCGAGACGCTGGGCGCGCCGACCGAGGACGTCGCCGCGCTGGCGGACGCGGGGTTCGACTTCTTCTTCAACTCGTCCAAATGGTGGGACTTCCGCGAGCCGTGGGCGCTGAAGCAGCACGAGGAGTTTCGCACGATCGCGCCCAGCGTCGCCTTCCCCGAGTCGCACGACACCTCGCGGCTGGCGGCGGACACGGACGGCGACGAGGCGGTGCAGCGGCAGCGCTACGCATTCGCGGCGGCGTTCTCGGCCGGGATCATGATGCCGATCGGCTACGAGTTCGGCTTCCGCAAGCAGGTGAACGTGGTGGAGACGAAGCCGACCGACTGGGAGCGGCGGCGGATGGACCTGCGGCGCTTCATCAAGCGCGTTCATGCGTTGAAGACGGGCCACGCGCTGCTGCAGGGCGAGGGCGTGCTGCGCGCGGTCGGCGGGCTGGAGGGCGACACGCTGCTGCTGGAGCGCCGCGCCGCCGACACGCCCACCGCGGACCTCGGCTGGATCCTGGTCAACAAGGTGAAGACTGCGCGGGAAGTCGCGATCGGCACCCTTGCGCCGGGCAGCCAGGAGGAGGGCGAATACCGCCTCTTCCGCGTCTGCCGCGACGACGCGCCGGAAGAGGGGGAGCCGCTCGGCGCCACGGTCGCGTTGGAGGGCGCGGAAGTGGCGTACGTCCTCCCGGTGGGCGCGATTCCGCTTCGCCCGTCACCGGTGCTGAATGAAGAGCGTTACTGAGCGCAGGCGGAGCGGGGTCCTCCTACACCCCACCTCGCTCCCCGGCGGTCCCATCGGCACCCTGGGCGACGAGGCGTTCCGCTTCGTGGACTGGCTCAAGGAGGCGGGGCAGGGCCTCTGGCAGATGCTCCCGCTGGTGGCGGTGGACGAGGGCGGATCGCCGTACAACGGCCTTTCCGCGATGGCCGGCAACACCTTTCTGCTGGACGCGGGGCGGCTGGCTCAAGATGGTCTGATCGAGAAGCCGGACGAGAACGCCCAGCTGCCGCGCGTGGACTTCACCGCCGCCGCGCGCCGCAGCGATGCGCTCATCCGCAGCGCATACGAGGGTCTCAGGGCCGGCCGCGTCCCCGCGCTCCGCGACGCCTTCGCCGCGTACCGGGAAAAGCACGCGTACTGGCTGGACGACTACGCCCTCTTCCGCGCCCTCCGCGACGCGCAAGGGTCGCCGTGGACGAGCTGGGAGCCGGGCATCCGCACGCGCAAGCCGGCCTCGCTGCGCAGGGCGCGCACGGAGCTGGCGGAGGAGGCGGAGCGGCACGCCTTCGGGCAGTTCCTCTTCGACCGCCAGTGGTCGGCGCTGCGCCGCTACGCCACCAAGGCGGGCATCGCCATCGTGGGCGACATCCCCATCTTCGTGGCGCACGACAGCGCGGACGTGTGGGCGCACCCCGAGCTCTTTTCGCTCGACGCGGACGGGATGCCCACGGTGGTCTCCGGCGTGCCGCCCGACTACTTCAGCGAGACGGGGCAGCGCTGGGGAAACCCGCTCTACCGCTGGAAGGTAATGGAGCGCGACGGATTCCGCTGGTGGAAGGAGCGATTCCGGCGTACACTGGAGTGGGTGGAGCTGGCGCGCATCGACCACTTCCGCGGCTTCGAGTCGTACTGGGAGGTGCCGGGCGAGGAGGAGACGGCGCTCAACGGCACCTGGCAGCCGGGCCCCGGATCACGCCTCTTCGCCGCCGTAGCGAAGGAGCTGGGCCCCTTGCCGCTGATCGCGGAGGACCTCGGCGTCATCACCCCCGAGGTCGACGCGCTGCGCGAGTCGCTGGGGATGCCGGGGATCCGCGTGCTGCAGTTCGCCTTCGGCGACGACCAGGAGAACCCGCACCTCCCCGCCAACTACGCGGCGAACACCGTGGCGTACACGGGGACGCACGACAACGACACCTCGCTGGGCTGGTACCGCGCCGCGTCCGAGGCGGACCGCGCGGGACTGCGCAGGCTGACGGACGCGCCGGAACGGTCGGTGCACTGGGGGATGATGGAAGTCGTCTTCCGGTCCCCCGCCGCGCTGGCGGTGGTGCCGCTTCAGGACGTGCTGGGGCTGGGAAGCGAGGACCGCATGAACGTCCCTGGCACCTCGCAGGGGAACTGGGGATGGCGCTTCCGCCGCGAAGACCTGACTACCGCGCTCGCCGAGCGCCTCAACAAGCTCACCCACGCCACCGGCCGTCTCCATGCCGAACAATGAAACCGCGGGACCGGTGACGATGGTCACCGGCGGCGCAGGCAACCTCGGCCGCGCCGTCACGCGCGCCTTCCTGGAGGCCGGCCACCGCGTCTTCGTGCCCCTGCACAAGGGCGACGCGCACGCCATGGACGGCCTGGCGAACGAGTACAGCGGCCGCGTAGACACCTGCTTCCTGGACCTGACCACGGAGCGCGGCGCCGCCGCCGCCGTGCGCGAGGCAGTGGAGTGGACGGGGCGGCTGGACTCGGTGGCGCACCTGGTGGGCGGCTGGTCGGGCGGCGTCCTGCTGGGCGACACCCCCACCGACCTGTGGGATCGGATGATGGACCTCAACCTGCGCTCCGCCTACCTCGTGGCCCGGGCCGCGCTGCCGGTGATGACGGGGGGCGGCACGCTGGTCTTCGTCTCCTCGCGCGCGGCGCGCGAGTCGCGGGCGAACAACGGGGCGTACGCCGTCTCCAAGTCCGCGCTCCTCACGCTGAGCGAGGTGATCGCGGAGGAGTACGGCCCCTCCGGCGTCCGCTCCTACGCGGTGCTCCCGGGCACGCTGGACACCCCCGCCAACCGCGCCTCCATGCCCAACGCGGACGCCGCCTCCTGGATCAAGCCGGAAACCGTCGCCGCCCAGATCGTCCGCCTCTGCTCCGGCACCGCCGAGGAGCCGAATGGGGCCGCGATTCCGGTGTTTGGGTGAGGGCCCCCTCCCCCCGGCCCCCTCCCCCGCCTGCGGGGGCGCAGGGCGGGTGAGGGGGAGAACTCCGCGCGCGTCACACAGATCCGGTAGGGGCGCGATTCATCGCGCCCGCCCTCGCCGCCACCCCGACGCTCGCCCACGCACACCGATCCCGTAGGGGCCGCCCCGCGTGGCTGCCCGTGCCCGCCGCCGCCCCACCGTCCGCGAATCGGCAAACGCCTGTCCGACAAACAAAACGCCCCCGGCACGCGAACGATGCCGGGGGCGTTTCTTCCTGCGAAACGACGTCCTACCGCGCCGTCACCAGCTCGCTGCCGCGGACGACGCCGATGACGACCGGCTTCTCGACGACGTCGCCGTTCTCGTCGAACTTGATGGTGCCGCTGACGCCGTCGAAGGCCGGGTGCCCACCGGGGCGGCCCACCTGCTCAAGGTAGCCGCGGATCGCCTCGCGGTCCGGGCCGACCTTGGTGATGGCCTCGTAGAGAAGATAAACGATGTCGTAGGTCTGCGCCGCACGGTGGTCCGGCGACGTCTTGTAGCGCGCACGGAACGCGGCAACGAACTTCTGGGCCGCGGGCGTGTCGTGGTCCGGGAGGAAGGCGGAGCTCACGAACACCCCCTCCCCTACCCCGCGCGCGTCCTTGACCCCGGTCAGCCCATCCGCGCCCAGAATGGGGCCGGTGTACCCCAGCCGGCGCGCGGCCTGGATGATGGGGACACCCGCGTCCGCCTGCCCGCCGATCACCAGCGCGTCGGCGCCGCGGCGGATGGCGCGCACCAGGTACGGGTCCAGCGCCGCCGGGTTCTTGAGGATGTCGGGGAGGTACGGGTCGGACGAGACGATCTGTCCGCCCTGGCGGCGGAAAGCGGCCGCGAAGGTGGAGGTCACCCCCTGCCCGTACTCGTCGTTGGCGTAGATGACCGCCGCCTTGCTGCTCCCGAGCCGCTCGCGCGCGTGCCTCGCCAGCACGGGCGAGAACTCCAGGTCGGTGGGGGTGACGCGAAAGGTCCACGGACCCGCGCCCGTGAGCGCCGGCGCGCTAGACGCCGGCGAGATCTGCACGACCGGATCGCCCAGGATGCTGTCCTGCTCGCCCGCCGGCATGTTGTAGATGGGCGCCGCCTTGATCGACACGGCCGAGTTCACGTGCCCGATCACCGCCACCACCTTTTCGTTCTCGCGCAGGTCCCGCGCGACTTCGATCCCCTTCTTCTCGCTCTTCTCGTCGTCGCGGATCTCGAGCGCGAAGGTGCGGCCGGTACCCGCGAGCTTCTTGTTGATCTCGTCCACGGCCATCTCGGCGGCCATCTGCACGGACTTGCCGTTGGCCATCTGGAGAGGCGCGGCGACGCCCAGCACGATGGTCTCCTCCTTCCGGCCGCACGCGGCGAGGGAGAGCACCGCGAGGGCGGCGACTGCGGACGACGAGGAAAGCGCTTTCATTGCGATGCGGGGGTTGTCACGGAATCGGACCTTCGGAAGCGGAATCGAGAGCACTGCGGGCCTCCACCAGCCACTCGGGACGGGTGCCGTCGCCGAAGGCGGACTCCAGCACGGCCAGCAGCCGCTCTACCGCTTCCGAGTGGCGGCGCGGAGGGAGCGCACCCGCGAACAGGCGAAGGATGGCGAGCGCCGTTTCGGCGGTCGGAGGCTCGCCCGCGACGGCCTTGTCGAACGCCCAGCGCTCCAGTTTCCGGCAGGTAGCGTCGGAAGGGGCGCTTCCGGCCAGGAACTTCTGGAGGCCGGTCGGGCTCATCCCCACCTGTCGGGCCGCATGCCTCAGCGACCTCGCGCTCACCTGCCGCTCGACCGCTTCGCGCAGGCGGGCCAGCGGTGCGGCCCCATCGTTCGACGCCATTGACGCGCTCGATCCAAGGGGCTATACTGCGCCCGTCTACTCTGTCTACTTTTGGGTGGGATCTCTGTGCAAGAGTACATTGGGGGAGGCTCCTCCCGCAAGGGTACACCGCACGGAGACGGCTGGAAGCGCGCTCGGGGGCGCGCCCGGCCAACCCGGCTCCCCGCACCCGCCCTCGCGGCGCGGCGCCTTACCCGGAGGCACTCATGGACCCGACGACACCACGTAGCGCGCGTTTACGCGCGCGCACTCCGCGCCGTAACACAGTGCGCCGCTGGTGCATACCTCCCGCCATTCTTCGCGAGCCGGACGAGACCCTGGAGGGCACGGGGATCCTGGAAGAGCTTCGCGGCGAGGCGGGGCTCCTCCTCTGGCACTCCCTGCGCGACGTGACGCTGTGGGCCGAAGTCGCGCCGGAGGACCGCCCCGCCCTCTTCGCCGCGCCAGCCGCGGCGGAGCGGCTGCGGCTGCTGCGCTCGGCGGCGGTGGAGCCCGCGCTGGAGGTTTCGCTCTCCACGCTGGCTGCGCTGGTGGGGAACCCGGCCGGCGCCAGCTCCGAGATCGTGACGCTGGTGTGCCTCCAGGTGTCGCGGTGGGCGCAGGAGCAGGGCGCGCCCAACACCTCGCTCGCTTTCGCGCAGGCGGGTGCGCTGGCGTCGCCCGAGGATGCGTCCGCGGCGCTCGCCGTGGGGGTGCTGGCACTCCACTTCCGCCGCCTTGCGCGCGCGGAGACGTGGCTGCGGCGGACGATCGGCCTCGCACGGCGGCGGCGGGACTGGGCCTCGTACGCGCAGGCGTGGGTGGAGCTGGGGCGCCTCCAGACCAGGCGCGGCTCCGCGGAGGCGGCACGGCGGGCCCTGATCAAGGGGACGCGCGCAAGCAGGCGGCACGGGCTTCTTGCCATCCGGGCCACCGCACTGCACGGCCTTTTCTTGCTCTCTCTGGAGTCCGGCGACTACGAGGATGCGGAGCGTTTCGCGCGGCTGGCGATGCGCGCGTACGGCCGGGGGCACGCGCGCCAGTCGGAGCTTCAGCACGATCTGGCGCGCCTCTGGGTGCTCCGCGGCACGTTCGAGCGGGCGCTTCCGGCGCTCCAGCGGCTCCTTCCCACGCGCGTGCAGCCGGGGGAGCGGGTGACCACGCTGGCGCTGCTGGCGCGCGTCGCCGCCGGCCTGGGGAACCGCCCGCTTTACCAGGAGGCGTGGTGGGACGCGTGGACGATAGTAGAGCGCGGCGGCGACGACGAGACGCTCGCGCGCGCGCTGGTGGACATGGCGCACGCGTCCTCCCTGCTGCGCGACGCGCCGCGACTGGACCAGGCGTGCCGCCACGTGCTGCGCGGCCCGCTGCGCCGCGTGGACCCGCGCGTCCTTGCGGAGGTGGAGGAGCTGGCGTCCGCGCTGCGGGCGCCCGCGGCGACGTGATCTTTCTCGCCCGCGTGCCGCCCCCCGCCTTCTCTCCCCGCAGCGGCGAGGACGAGGTGGTGGAGGGAGGTCTGCTGGTGGCGGAGCTGGGCGAGGCGGCGGGTTTGGCGGTGTGGAGGGCGTTGCGCGATGCGCGCGCTTGGCGGGCACGAGGTGCGCCGCTGGACGAGCAGGGACGGATCGGCGCCCTGCGCGGGGCGCGTCTGCCGCAGGAGCTGTGGGCGCCCCTCGCCGTCTTCGCCTGCCTTGGCGACGGCATCGGCGCCGGCGACGAGGCGCGCCTCCTCCACGCCTCCCGCCGCATCGCCGGCTGGGCCGAGTCCAACCGCGCCTACCGCACCGCCCTCGCCTGGGAGGCGCTCATCGCGATGGCGTGGCCGCGGGGGGTTGGGTATTGATCGGGTGTGGCGGATGGCGGATGTGGAGGACGCGGCGAGGGTGGACAGACACGCAGGTCTGCCCCTACGAGGTTTCGTGTGCGAGGGCTGGCGGCGGGGCTGGGGCGGGCACGGGCAGCCACGCGGGGCGGCCCCTACAAAGGTCCGGGTGTTCGGGCGGGCGGCGGTGCCGGGGCGGGCACGGGCGCGATAAATCGCGCCCCTCCCAGAACCGTGGGACGTGCAGGGATCCACGCGTGCGCCCCTCCCCCAGGTTGTTTTGGGGGAGGGGCCGCGAGGAACGAGCGGGGGAGGGGGCCCCGCCGCGGCCCCCTACGGCTTGTTGCCCGGGCAGTTCTTCATCAGCTGCTTCTCCGTCACGCGCCACTGGCCGGCCTCCTTGCGGTAGCGCAGGCGCCAGGTGCGGTCGCAGATGACGGTGGGGAAGGTGCGGCGGTCCGTGGTGTAGCCGACCACGATCAGGGTGATCTGGTCCCGGGTGTAGCGCACGACGTTGGGGGAGACGTAGTTGCCGTACTCGCGCACCCACGTGCCGCCCAGCCCGCCCTGCTCCTCGTCGTCGATCAGCAGCACCTGGCGCGGGTCGGCGATGCGCGGCTTGCCCAGGATCTCCATCAGGCGCGCCACGCGGATGCTGTCGCCGGTCACCTGGCGCGCGCGGACGGCGAAGCCCTTCACGTCGACCCAGCTCGGCCCGTCGGAGGGGCGGCCCAGCATGTGGGTGCGCGAGTCCTGCTGGATGAAGGAGATCACCTGGCGCGTGACGGTGATGTAGTCTTCCTGCGTCGGACGCGGGCCGGTGCAGGCGGTCAGGAGGAGGAGTGCCAGGACGGATGCGGCTCGCTTCATGGTCTGCGCGCGGAACGGGTTGGAGAGTGGGGGTGCCGGTGGAACGATACACCCGCGCGCGCGCCGCGCAACCGCCCGCCCTCCCGCCGGGGCACGGGCGGCGCTACGTTGTGCGCGCAACGAGCGCCCGGCACCCACCCGCACGCGAGCATCGATGAAGTTCTGGAGACTCACCCCCCGCCACGACACGCTTTGGTGGTGCGTGGACGGCAAGGACCCCTGGACGCCCTACGCCAACCGCGCCTTCGGCTTCGTGGTGCGCGCCGCGGACGAGGAGGAGGCGCGCTTCCTGGCGCACCAGGCCGGCGGCGAGGAGAACGGCGCCATCGATGGCATCCGCCCCTGGCTGGACGACAGCTACTCCCGTTGCGAGGAGCTCGGCGACGGCCCCGGCGAAGTCCTCATGGTCAATTTCCGGCTCTGAACACAGCAAAAGCCTCACACAGAGACACAGAGGAACCCGCAAGAGGAGACAGAAAGGGCCCGACGCAGCGCGCCGGGCCCTCTTCACCGTGTGCTACGCGGCAGATCACACGTAGGTGCGCTGGATGCGGCCGACGGACTCGATGCGGCGCTCGGCGATCTCGTCGGCGGCGACGTAGGTGGGGATGCCCGCCGACTCGGCGTGTTCGAAGATCTGCACGAGCGTGGTGTAGATGTCGCCCGCCTTGCGCATGGAGCGCTCGGCCGACCACCCGTTCAGCTCGCCGCACACGTTGATCAGGCCGCCCGCGTTGATCACGTAGTCCGGGGCGTACAGGATGCCGCGGCGGTGCAGCTCGTCGCCGTGGCGCGCCTCGGCGAGGACGTTGTTCGCCGCGCCCGCCACGATGGTGGCCTTGAGCAGCGGGATCGTCTCGTCGTTGATGGTGGCGCCCAGCGCGCTCGGGGCGTAGATGTCCGCCTCGGCGGAGTAGATCTCGTTGAGGCCCACGGCCCGCGCGCCGAACTCCTCCACCACGCGCCCCACCCGCTCCTGGTCGATGTCGGTGACGATCAGCTGCGCGCCCTCGGAGGCCAGGTACTGGCAGAGGTAGTAGCCCACGTGGCCAACGCCCTGCACGCTCACCGTCTTCCCGGCGAGCTCGAAGGAGCCGAACTTCACGAACGCCGCCGCCTTGATCCCCTGGTACACGCCGTACGCCGTCACCGGCGACGGGTCGCCCGAGGCGCCGTGGCGGCCGGTGACGTGCTCCGTCTCCATCGCCACGAACTCCATGTCGTCCGGCGAGGTGCCCACGTCCTCGGCGGTGATGTAGCGGCCCTTGAGCGTCTCCACGAAGCGGCCGTGCGCGCGGAAGATCTCCTCGCGGCGCGTGGTCTTGGGGTCGCCCACGATGACGGACTTGCCGCCGCCCAGGTTGAGCCCCGCCACCGCCGCCTTGTACGTCATCCCGCGCGACAGGCGCAGCGCGTCGATGAAGGCTTCCTCGTCGGAGGCGTAGTTCCAGAAGCGCGTGCCGCCCAGCGCCGGCCCGAGCACGGTGTTGTGGATGGCAATGATCCCCTTGTACCCGCAGGACGGCTCGTAGCAGAAGACGACCTGCTCGTGCTCGTGCTCGCCGATCATCGAAAACAGTTCCATGCCCTGGCTCTGTGCAGAAGTGCTTGAAGTGCCGGCGCGACGATTGGGTCGAGCCGCGCGGTAACCTACTGCCGGTAAAGCTCCCGCGCGATAACCGTGCGCTGGACCTCGCTGGTCCCCTCGTAGATCTCGGTGACCTTGGCGTCGCGAAAGAGCCGCTCCACCGGGTACTCCTTCACGTAGCCGTACCCTCCGTGCACCTGCACCGCGTCGGTGGCCACGCTCATGGCCGCTTCGCTGGCGTACAGCTTGGCCATGGACGCCAGCATGCGGACGGGCTCGCCGGCATCCTTGGCGGCGGCGGCGCGGTGGGTGAGCGCGCGCGCGGCCTCCACGCGGAGCGCCATGTTGGCCAGCTTCCACCCCAGCCCCTGGAACTCGCGGATGGAGGTGCCGAACTGCTTGCGCTCGTCCGCGTACGAGAGCGAGTGCTCCAGCGCCGCCTGCGCGATCCCGGTGGCGAGCGCGGCGATCCCCATCCGCCCGTTGTCCAGCCCCTGCAGCGCGTAGATCAGCCCCATCCCCGGCTCGCCGAGGAGCTGGTCGTCGGGTACGAAGAGGTCGCGGAAGGCGATCCCCACCGTCTCCGACGCGCGCTGCCCCATCTTGTCTTCCTTCTTGCCGACCAGGTACCCCTCGGCGTTGGTGGGGACGATGAAGGCACCGATCCCCTTGGCGCCCTTGCGGTCGCCGGGGGTGTCGGTGCGGGCCATCGCCACCATCACGTCGCCGAAGCCGCCGTTGGTGATCCATGCCTTGGAGCCGTTCAGCACCCACCCGCCGTCCGTCTTCACGGCCTGCGCCGAGAGCGATGCCGCGTCCGAGCCTGCATCCGCCTCGGAGAGGGCGAAGCCGCCCAGCAGCTCGCCGCGTGCCATCGGCCTCAGCCAGCGCTCCTTCTGCGCGTCGGTGCCGTGCGCCAGGATCATCTGCGTGGGGAGCGAGTTGTGGACGCTCATCGCCACCGCCACCGACGCGTCGCCGCGCGCGATCTCCTCCAGCGCGATCAGGTAGGTGGTGGCGTCCATCCCCAGCCCGTCCCACTCCTCGGGGATGAGCATCCCCAGGAAGCCGAGCTCCCCCAGGCTGCCGATCACCTCGCGCGGGAAGTGCGCCTCGCGGTCCCACTCTTCCGCGTGCGGCCGCAGCTCGCCGTCGGCGAACTCGCGGGCCAGGTCGCGGATCTGCTGCTGCTCGGGTGTCATCAAAGCTGGTGCAAGGGTGATGGACCGGCGAAAAGGTGCGTTAGTGCGTTAGTGCGTTAGTGCGTTGCGACTGCCAACACTTTGTCATCCTGAGCGACGCGCGGCCCAGACCTCCCCTGCTCTGTCCTGTGGCGCGGAGCGAAGGATCTACTGCGCGAACTGAGGGGCTCGAGCGTCACACCGGACCTCCTGCCCCGCCGGCTAGATCCTTCAGTCGCCGCAGGGAGTACGGCCTGCGTTGCCGGCATTCCGTCCGGCGGCTCCCTCAGGATGACAAAGGGATGAACGCACCCGGGTCCAACGCACTCACGCACTCACGCACTTCTGTAGTCGTAGAAGCCTTCCCCCGTTTTCCGCCCCAGCTTGCCGGCGGCCACGTACTTCCGCAGCAGGGGGCAGGGGCGGTACTTGTCGTCGCCGAGGCCGCTGTGGAGCACCTCCATGATGGCCAGGCAGGTGTCCAGGCCGATCAGGTCGGCGAGGGCGAGCGGACCCATTGGATGATTCATGCCGAGCTTCATCACGGTGTCGATCGCCTCCGCCTCCGCGACGCCTTCCATGAGGCAGAAGACCGCCTCGTTGATCATCGGCATCAGGATGCGGTTGGCGACGAAGCCGGGATAATCCTGCGCCTCCGCCACCGTCTTCCCCAGCCGTTCGGCGAGCGCGACGGTGGTGCGCGTCGTCTCGTCAGTGGTGGCGAGGCCGCGGATGATCTCCACGAGCTTCATCACCGGCACCGGATTCATGAAGTGCATCCCGATCACCTGCCCGGGGCGCTTCGTCCGCGCCGCGATCTCGGTGATGGAGATGGACGACGTGTTGGTGGCCAGGATAGCGTGCTCCGGCGCGTGCGCGTCCATGTCCGCGAAGATGCGGAACTTGAGGTCGCGGTTCTCCGTCGCCGCCTCCACCACCAGGTCCGCCCCCGACACGGCAGACAGATCGGTGGCCGACGTGATGCGCCCCAGCGCCGCGTCGCGGTCCGCCTCGGCGAGCGCGCCTTTCTTGATCTGCCGGTCCATGTTGCCACGGATGGTGGCCTGGGCCTGGTCCAGCGCCTCCTGCCGCACGTCCACCATCGTCACGTCGAAGCCGTTCTGCGCGAAGACGTGCACGATCCCGTTCCCCATCGTCCCCGCGCCGATCACGGCGACCTTTTTGATCTCAGCCATGCTCTTTCGTCTGGTGTGTTGCCAATGGCCCCCTCCCCCCGACCCCCTCCCCCGCCTGCGGGGGCGCAGGGCGGGTGAGGGGGAGAACTGCCGCCCCGAGACCGCTTCAGCGGTCTTCGCGTGGTTCCAGCCGGGGGATTCATCCCCCGATAATACGCCGCCCGCCCTTTACCGCACCATCCACAGCACGAAGTAGATCCCCACCAGGAAGCCGCCGGTGGCGATCAGCCAGGTGGCGGGGTTGCCGTAGCGGGGGGTCGCGGCGCGGGCGCGGTCCGCCTTTTCGCGGATGGCGCGCGCCTCGGCCACGCCGCCGCTCTCCACCACGTCGCGCAGGGTGAGCATCTTTGGGCCCGCCACCCACGCCGCCGCCCCGAAGAGGATCGCCATCACCCCGGCGGTGAAGACCACCAGGAGCCAGATCCGGTCCCGGTCCGCCGCCGTCACCGCGCCGAGGCGGGCGAAGGGAAAGAGGAGCGGGACGAGGCACGCGAACGCCATCGCCACCCCCGCCGCGCTCCCCCAGAAGTTCAGCGGCCGTTCCATGCGTCCCCCAGGCGCGCATCCACCAGCGGGCGCAGCGCGCGAATGCCCGGCGACGCCGAAAGGAGCGGCGTGCGCATCATCCACGCCGTCCCCGCGACAATCGCCAAAGTCGCGGCAAGGCCCGCCTCCGGGCCGAAGGGGCCACCCGTCCACCAGTCGGCCCCCAGCTCGCGGGCGCTGTAGAGCGGCGTGTCGAACTGCGCGCCGCTCACCGGAAAGTCGAGCAGCGCGCTCATCGCCCAGTTCCACCCCATGTGCAGCGCCGTGGCAAACCAGAGCGACCGCGTCCGCAGGTACGCCACCGCCAGCATGATTCCGGCGAGGAAGATGTTCGCCAGCCCCAGCCAGGTGACGTTCGGGTTGTTGGCGTGGCCCGCCGCGAACGCCGCGGAGGTCAGCAGGATCGCGGGCCACACGCCCGTCCCCTGCACCAGCGCCTGCAACGCGTAGCCGCGAAACATCACCTCCTCCGCCGCCGCCGCCACCGTGAAGATGGCCAGCGCCCGGGCGAGCGAGACGGCATATTCGGCGGCGCTCCCGTCGTCGGCGACCCAGCGCGCGGTTCCCGCCACCACGAGGAGCACCACCGCGCCCGCCAGCAGTCCGCCCCCTATCCCGAAGCCCACGGCGGAGTCGCGCGCCGCCCGCGGCTCCAGCGCGAAGCCCAGCGCGCCAAAGGGCCGCCGGTCCACCGCGCGCAGCATCACCGCGCTGGCCAGCAGCCCCGCGAGGAGCAGCGCCACGAACCCGCCCGTCATCTCGTCGAACAGCTTGCTCGCGACGATGAGCACGACGAGGAGGACGGTGAAGGTGAAGAGGAGAGCCACGAACAGGAGGACGCGCCACCCGGTCCGCACGCCGTGCGGGCCAAAGAACGCGTCCGTCCTGCGCGGGGCCTCCGCCTGCTCGGTCACCGATCCAGGATCTCGCCCGCCCGCTTGCCTACCCGGCGCGACACCGCGAGGGCGATCCCCACCTTGACCAGGTCGGCCAGGAGGAAGGGCGCCACGCCCAGCGCCACCGCCGCCGTCACCGAGCCGACGATCGCGAGCCAGATCAGGCCGCCGGCGTAGATGGCCGCCAGCGCCGCCAGCAGCCCGGCGAGCGCGCGCCCTGTGCCGCGCCGCGCGCCCAGCCCGGCGAGCCACGCCGCGGCGGGATACGCCATCAGGTAGCCGCCGGTGGGCCCCAGCAGGTACGCCGCGCCGCCGCCCGCCACGAAGACGGGGAGCCCCGCGACGCCGGCCAGCAGGTAAAGCATCTGGCTGCGCGCGCCGAGCCGCGACCCGAGCACGGCGCCGGCCAGCATCACGAAGAGGGGCTGCAGCGTAAAGGGCACGGGCGTTCCGGGCAGCGGGATCGCCACCTTGGCCCCGAACGCCGTCGCCGCCGCGAACGCCACGACGCCGATCGCGCGCCGCAGCGGCTTGGAAGCAACCAGACTGGTTCCGGCCAGGGTGCCGCGCTGGGTGTTCATCATGTCGGTTTCGGTTCTGTGGAGGATGAAAGTGCTAAGTGCTAAGTCCTAAGTGCTGTACCGGGATCACCCAGCACTCAGCACTTGGCACTTAGCACTTCTGTTCCGGCCCTACACCCGCTCCACCGACAGCGCCACCGCGTCGCCGCCGCCCAGGCAGAGCGTGGCGAGGCCGGTCTCAGCGTCGCGGTCCTTCATGGCGTGGAGGAGCGTGGTGAGCACCCGCGCGCCCGATGCGCCGATGGGGTGGCCCAGCGCGACCGCGCCGCCGTTCACGTTGACGCGGTCCCAGTCCCACTCCAGCCCCTGACCGTTGGCGAGCGCCTGGACGGCGAACGCCTCGTTGGCCTCGATCAGGTCGAAGTCGCTGATGCCGGTGCCGGTCTTCTTCATCAGCCGCTTCACCGCCTGGATGGGCGCGAAGAAGAGCTCGTTCGGCTCCACGGCGCCCGTGGAGTAGGCGGTGATGCGGCCCAGGATAGTGAGCCCGTGAGCGCGCGCGTACTCCTCGGACACGACCAGCACCGCCGACGCGCCGTCGTTCATCGACGAGGCGTTGCCAGCGGTCACCACGGGGTCGGTGACGTCCTTGGGCGCATCCTTGGTGAAGGCGGGCTTCAGCTTACCGAGGCTCTCCAGCGACGAATCGGCGCGCGGGCCCTCGTCGGCATCCACCACGGTCGTGCCCTTGCGCCCGGAGATCTCCACCGGGACGATCTCCTCGGTGAACTTGCCGGCCTGAATCGCGGCGACGGCCTTGCGGTGCGAGTTCACGGAGAACTCGTCGGCCTGCTGGCGGGAGATGCCGGCCTTCTTGGCCGTGTACTCCGCATGGC
>DASVTZ010000264.1 GCA_036387335.1 Longimicrobium sp. | reverse complement strand
TGATCGGGCTCTGGGTGGGGGGCGGGTGGGCGGGGGCGCTGCTGCTCGGGGGGGCATTCTACGTCTCCTCCAGCGCCATCATCGCCAAGAGCACCATCGAGCTGCGCCGCTCCGCCAACCCCGAGACGGAGGTGGCGCTGGGCGTGCTGGTGTTCGAGGACCTGTTCATGGCCCTCTTCCTCGCCGTCCTCTCCGGCGCCGTGCTCGCGGACGAGCCGAGCGCCGCCGCCGCGTTCTGGGGGATGGGGAAGGCGGCCGCGTTCTTTGGGGCGGTGGTGCTGCTGGCGCTGTACGCGCGCCCGCTGCTGGACCGCCTCTTCGACCTGGAGGACGACGAGCTCTTCCTACTGCTGACGGGCGGCATCGTGCTCCTGCTGTCGTGGGGCGCGCTGGCGGCGGGGCTGTCGGAGGCGATCGGCGCCTTCCTCGCCGGGCTGCTGCTGGCCGAGACGGAGCACAAGGAGCGCGCCGAGCGCCTGTTCGGGCCGCCGCAGGGGCTGTTCGCGGCGGTCTTCTTCCTGGGCTTCGGGCTCTCGCTGGACCCGGCCACGTTTGGGGGGGTGTGGCTGCCGGCGCTGGTGCTGGCGGTGCTGGGGGTGGCGCTCAAGGTGGGCGTGGGGATGTGGATCGGCCGGCACGACGGACTGCCCAAGCGCAATGCCCTGGCGCTAGGGCTCACCCTCGTGCCGCGCGGCGAGTTCTCCATCCTCCTGGCCGGCATCGCCGTGACGGTGGGGCTCGCGGATGTCGGCGCGACGATCGCTCTCCTCGTGCTCGCGCTGTCGCTCGTCGGCACGGTGGGGCTGCGGCTCGCGCCGGAGATCGCGCGCCGCGTGTATCCCCGTCGCGAGCCGCGTTCGTTGGAGGAGCGTGGCTTTCGGCCGGACCTGGCGGGGTTCGATGAGACGGGCGGCGGTGGGTGATACCGGCGGTTGAAACCGCTGCAACGACTGCGGGAAACCTGCCTTCGCAGGTTGCGGGGGCTCGATCTGTGCGGGCGGCGGAGATTGGTTCCGGCGGCTGGTCGCCGGGGGCTGAAGCCCCCGGCTGGAACGACGCGAAGGCGGCTGAAGCCGGCTGGAGTAACGCGAGATTTGGCCGGGGAGTCCGCGCAGGCGGACTTTGTGCTGTTGTTGCCGCGAGTTCACTCGCCCGGCTCAGGCAGGGCCTTGGACACATCATGATTCACCCGGCGGTTTGAGGTCTATGCCCAGCGATTTTCCGCTCTTTCGGTCGCTCCTGGCGCTCTGCGTGTTCATGGTGGTCGTGGGCATGGGCGGGTCGTGGCTCACGGGACACGAGGCCTCCGGCCGCAGAACGCGGGCGACCGCGAGCAAGGACTCCGCGCCCGCCGGTGCCGCGCGCGCGCCAGCCATCGCGGTGGCGCAGCGGGATTCGGGGGCGGGGGGGCTCTGCCGCGTGGATACGGCGGGGATCGCGCTCCCGATGACGGTGCACGAGTCCAGCGGCGTGGCGGCGGGGGGCGGGGTGCTGTGGACGCACAACGACTCCGGCGAGCCCGTGCTCGTGGCGGTCGGGATGGACGGGCTGCCGCGCGGGTCCGTGCGCGTGACCGGGGCCGTGGTGGAGGACTGGGAAGACGTCGCGGAAGGCCCCTGCCCGGCCGGGCGCTGTCTGTACGTCGGCGACATCGGCGACAACCAGGCGAAGCGCGCCCGCATCACCGTCTACCGCGTCCCCATGCCCGCGCCGGGGGACGCCGCCACGCGCCCCGCCGAGGCCTTCCACGCCACCTACCCCGATGGGCCGCACGACGCGGAGGCGCTCTTCGTGACGGGGGACGGCGGCGTCTTCGTGGTGACTAAGGGGGAGACGGGGCCAATTGCGGTGTACCGCTTTCCGCGCGAGATGGCGGCGGGGGCGGTGAGCCGGCTGGAGCGGGTGCGCGAGCTGGCCCCGGCGCAGGGCAAGCGCTCCGACCGCATCACCGGCGCGGCGGCGTCGGCGGAGGGGTGGGTGGCGTTGCGGACGCTGCGCTCCGTGTCGTTCTACCGCGCGGGCAACCTCGCGTCGGGCGCGGCCGCCGAGCCGCTGCGCTACGACCTCGCGCCGCTCAAGGAGGCGCAGGGGGAGGCGGTGGCGTTCGGGGAGGGCGGGGTGGTGCACCTGACCAGCGAGGGCGTCAAGAAAAAGGATCCGGCCACCCTGGCCCGCCTCGTCTGCAACCTTCCGCGCTGAAACCGCGGAAGCTGCCATGGAGCACATCCGCCCGCGGTGAGCGCCGTCGGTTGACATCCAACCAGACGGGCGCAGATTCCGGGGAACCACAACACATCCGTGGCTTTCTCCCGCGTCTCCGCGCCCGCGCGTGAGACCGCGGTTCGCCGTCCCGGAAGCACACCAAGGCCATGGCCTCCGAAGTCCTGATCGTCCTTGCCCTGCTGGTGCTCAACGGCGTCTTCGCCATGAGCGAGATCGCCGTGGTCTCCGCCCGCAAGACGCGCCTGCAGCAGCGCGCCGAGGCGGGCGACCCGGGGGCCCGCCGCGCTCTGGCGCTGGCGGAGGAGCCGTCGCGCTTCCTGGCCACGGTGCAGGTGGGGATCACGCTGGTGGGCGTGCTGGCTGGCGCCTTCGGCGGGGCTCGCCTTTCCGAGCCGCTGGCGCGCTACTTCGCGGGCGTGCCGCTCCTGGCGCCGTACGCGGAAGGGCTCGCGTTCGGCATCGTCGTGCTCGCCATCACCTACCTGTCGCTCATCATCGGCGAGCTGGTGCCCAAGGAGATCGGCCTGGGGCACCCGGAGCGCATCGCGGCGATGGTGGCCGCGCCCATGCACCTGCTGTCGCGCGTGGCGGCGCCGCTGGTGTGGGTCCTCACCTTCTCCACGCGCATCGTCCTGCGCGTGCTGCGCGTCACCAAGAACACCGACGCCGCCGTCACCGACGCGGACGTGGCCGCGCTGCTGGAAGAGGCCACCGAGTCCGGGGTCATCCACGAGGCGGAGCAGGACCTGGTGGAGCGCGTCTTCTGGCTGGGCGACCGGCGCGTGGCGGACCTCCACACGCCGCGCCACCGCGTCGCCTGGCTGGACGAAGTGGACGACGAGCAGGCGGTGCGCGCCAGCATGATCGCCCAGCCGAGCGACGTCTACCTCGTGTGCCGCGGCGGGCTGGACCGTGTGGCGGGCGCCGTGCGCGTGCGCGACCTGTGGGAGCAGGCCGTGCGCGGCGAGGCGATGGACATCCAGGCGGCGCTGCAGCAGCCTCTCTTCGTGCCGGAGAACACGCGCGCCCTGCACATGCTGGAGCTCTTTCGCGAGAGCCCGGCCGGCGTCGCCGTCGTGGTGGACGAGTACGGCGGCGTGCAGGGGGTGCTCACCCGCGACGACCTGATGGAGGACGTGGCGTGGGAGACCGCCCCCACCGATCCGCACGTGGTGCGGCGCGACGACGGCAGCTGGCTGGTGGACGCGGGGATGTCCGTGGACGACTTCCGCGAGGCGATGGGGCTGGAGGAGCGGCGCGAGGAGGAGCGCGTCGGCTACCGCACCGTCGGCGGGCTGATCGTCACCCGGCTGGGCCGCATCCCGAGCGTGGGGGAGTACGTGGAAAGCGAGGGGCTGCGCCTGGAAGTGGTAGACATGGACGGGCCGCGCGTCGACAAGGTGCTGGTGGCCCCGGCCGGCGGCGTGGCGTAAGAACGGATCATGCACGGCGTTGTCTCCGTCCCAGCGAACGCCCTCCCGTTCCCGAGCCGCTACTCGTGACCGAACCCGATCCCACCCCCTCCGGCAGCGCGGAGTTCTACCGCCGGCAGCTGGACGCGGTGGCGGAGAATGCCACTCTGGCGCTCTTCATCATGGACGAGCACCAGCGCTGCTCGTACATGAACCCCGCCGCGGAAAGGCTCACCGGCTTCCGCCTGGACGAGCTGCAGGGGAAGGAGCTGCACTACTACGTGCACCACACCCGTCCGGACGGGTCCCCCTACCCGCTGGAGGAGTGCCCCATCGACCGGGCCTTTCCCCAGAACATGCGCGAGCAGGGGGAGGAGGTCTTCGTCCACAGGGACGGGCACTTCTACCCGGTCGCCTTCACGGCCTCGCCCATCCGCGAGGGCGGGCGCACGGTGGGGACGATCATCGAGGCGCGCGACATCAGCGAGGAGCGGCGCGAGCGGGCGGAGCGCGAGCGCCTGATCCGCGACCTGGCCGCGGCCAACGAGGAGATGGCGCGCGCCAACCGCGAGCTGCTGGAACGCGCCGAGGCGGTGGAGCGCGTGCAGCGCCTGGCCCAGGAGGCGCACGCCGCGCTCGACGCCTTCAACGACGCCGCGCCCCTCCCCGCCGCGCTGGTGGACCGCGACCTCCGCTACCGCAGCATCAACGCCGCCCTCGCCGCCTTCTACGGCCTGGAGCGGGAGCAGGTGGTGGGGAAGACGCTGCACGAGGTCGTCCCCGCGTACGCCCCGCGCGTGGAGGCCAACTTCCGCCAGGTGATGGAGACGGGGGAGCCGATCCACAACCTGGAGGCGGTGGTCCCCAGCCTGGCGACCGGCGAGGAGCGCGCCGTGCTGCTCAACTACTTTCCCGTGCGCGGCGCGGACGGGGAGGTGAGCGGGGTGGGGTTCATCGGGATGGACGTCACCGACCTGCACCGCGCGGAGCGGGAGCGGCGCGAGCAGGCCACCACCGTGGAGACGCTGCACCGCGTGGGGCAGGCGCTCGCCAGCGAGCTGGGGCTGGAGCGCATCGTCCAGGTGGTGACCGACGCGGCCACGGAGCTGACGGGGGCGCAGTTCGGCGCCTTCTTCTACAACGTGGTGAGCGAGCGCGGCGAGTCGTACACCCTGTACACCATCTCGGGCGTGCCGCGCGAGGAGTTCTCGCGCTTCCCCATGCCGCGCTCCACCGAGGTGTTCGGCCCCACCTTCCACGGCGAGGGGGTGGTACGCAGTGACGACATCACCCAGGACCCGCGCTACGGCAAGAACGCCCCCTACCGCGGGATGCCGGAGGGGCATCTCCCCGTGCGCAGCTACCTGGCCGTGCCGGTGATCAGCCGGACCGGGGAGGTGGTGGGCGGCCTCTTCTTCGGCCATTCGGAGCCGGGGCGCTTCACCGAGCGCAGCGAGCACCTGGCCGTTGGGATCTCGGGATGGGCCGCCGTGGCGATGGACAACGCCCGGCTGTACGAGGCGGAGCACCGCGCCCGCGCCGAGGCCGAGCGCGCCAACCGCGTCAAGAGCGAGTTCCTGGCGACGATGAGCCACGAGCTGCGCACCCCGCTCAACGCCACCATCGGGTACGCGGAGCTCCTCCTGGCCGGCATCCCGGAGCCGATCCCCGTCGCGGCGCAGGAGCAGGTGCGGCGCATCGCGCTCAGCGGCCGCCACCTTCTGGAGCTGATCGAGGAGATCCTCACCTTTTCGCGGCTGGAGGCGGGGGAGGAGCGGGTCGACCCCGGGCCCATCGACCTCACGACGCTCGTGCACGAGGCGCAGGCGCTCACCGAGCCGCTGGCGCTCGCCAAAGGGATCGCCTTCGAGTGCCACGCCCCCACGGAGCCCGGCACCCTGGTGAGCGACCGCCGCAAGCTGCTCCAGATCCTGCTCAACCTGCTGGGCAACGCCGTCAAGTTCACCGACGCGGGCAAGGTGCAGCTCACCCTGGTGGAGGTGGGCGGCGAGGCCGTCTTCCGCGTATCGGACACCGGCCCGGGGATCGCGCCGGAGCACCTGGAAAAGGTGTTCGACCCCTTCTGGCAGGTGCACGCCGGCACCACGCGCACGGCCGGGGGCACGGGCCTGGGCCTGAGCGTCACCCGCCGCCTCGCCCGCCTCCTGGGCGGCGACGTGGAGCTGGAAAGCGAGCTGGGCCGCGGCAGCACGTTCACGGTGCGCGTGCCGCTGGGGTAGACGGCGGGGTCCCCCTCTCCCCGGCCCTCTCCCCCGCAAGCGGGGGAAAGGGTGCACTCCTCCCCGGCCGGCACCTCGTCGCGGCGCGATTCATCGTGCCCACCCTCGCCCGCACCGCAAACCGATTCTGTAGGGGCAGACCTGCGTGTCTGCCCACCCTCGCCGCCACCGCGACCCCCGCATCCCGCACCGCCACCCGTCCGGGGTCTGCCCGCCCTCGCCCCGACCTCAACCCCCGCATACGGCACAGACGCCCGTAGGGGCCGCCCCGCGTGGCTGCCCGTGCCATCCCGCCCGCTGTCCCCTGGCCCGCGATTCGCAAACCCGCCGCCGCACGAATCGAAAAACACACGGGCCATGGAGACGGAATGCCACGCGAAGTCACGGATGCGGATGGGTTGCGGTGGACGTGCGTGCAGGCGTACGCCGGGCTGGCGCAGAGCGCGGACGAATCGGGGAACAAGGACGCCGCCCGGGTGGACGGCGCCAGGGACCGCTTCCGCGTGGTGTGCACCCCCAGCGGCGGCGCGCAGACCGCCGAGCTGGAGCTCCCCGGCGACTGGGAAGAGGGGATGGACGACGAGGCGCTGCTCAAGGAGATCGAAGCGGCCCGAGGGTAGGCCCGCGCGCCCGGCTTCATCCTTGCGAACCTGCGCAGCCGCGGAGCATCCCAATCTCTTTGCCCGCCAACACGTATCCCCCGGCGCAGCCATGGACAGCAGCACCACGCAGATCGTCACGGACCTTCTCACGAGCGACCCGCACGGGCTGCAGGAGGCGTGGATCGCCGAGCAGCTCGCCTCGCCGGACACGCGGCCGGACCTGATCACCGAGGCCGAGCTCCGCCAGCAGTCCGGCGAGTTCCTCCAGCTCCTGCGCGAGGCGCTGCGCAGCGGCGGGCCCGCGGATCCCGACAGCCCCGGCTGGGCGCCCCTCCGCGAGATGCTGGGGCGCGTGTCGCGGGCGCGGGCGCTCAAGGGGTTCACGCCCTCCGAGACGGCCACCTTCGTCTTTTCGCTGCGCGGCCCCCTCTTCGAGCGGCTGCGCGCGGCGGCGGGCGACGACGTGGCGCGCTACCACGAAGGGCTGCGGGGCGTCACCACGCTGGTGGACCGGCTGGGGCTGCACACCACCGAAGTCTTCCAGCGCAGCCGCGAGGAGGTCATCCACCGGCAGCAGCAGGAGCTGATGGAGCTCTCCACCCCCGTGGTGAAGCTGTGGGACGGCATCCTGGCCGTGCCGCTCATCGGCACGCTGGACAGCGCGCGCACGCAGGTGGTGATGGAGAGCCTGCTGCAGCGCATCGTGGACACCGAGGCGACCGTCGCCATCATCGACATCACGGGCGTGCCCACGGTGGACACCCTCGTCGCGCAGCACCTGCTGAAGACGGTGGCGGCGGCGCGGCTGATGGGGGCCGACTGCATCATCAGCGGCATCCGGCCGCAGATCGCGCAGACCATCGTGCACCTGGGGGTGGAGCTGCACGGCGCCGCCACCAAGGCCACGCTGGCCGACGCCATCCTCATGGCGCTGCGCCAGACCGGGTGGCGGGTCACGCGCCCCGCCAAGGGCTGACCCGCATGGAGCGCATCCCGATCCTCAAGATGGGTCGCGTCCTCCTGGTGACGATCCAGGTGGACATGCACGACCGGCTCGCCCTGGCGCTGCAGGACGACCTCACCACGCGCATCGCGCAGAGCGGCGCGCGCGGGGTGCTGATCGACATCTCGTCGCTGGACGTGGTGGACTCGTTCATCGGGCGGGTGCTGGCCAACATCGCCGCCATGAGCCGCGTGCTGGACGCGCAGACGGTGGTGGTGGGGATGCAGCCCGCCGTCGCCATCACCCTGGTGGAGCTGGGCCTCTCCCTCCCCGGCGTGCGCACGGCGCTCAACGTGGAGCGGGGGATGGAGCTGCTGCGCGTGGCGCTGGCGGAGGAGGAGGATGACGGCGACGTCGGCGATGACGATGCTGACGCCGGGGAGTGAGGCGTACGCCATCCGCAGCGACGCCGACGTGGTGGCCGCGCGCCAGGCCGTGCGCGCGCGGGCTGTGGAGCTGCGCTTCTCCCTGGTGGACCAGACCAAGATCGTGACCGCCGCCAGCGAGCTCGCGCGCAACACCCTCGTCTACGGCGGGGGCGGGTCGATGCGCATCGAGACCGTCGACCGCCCGCCGCGCACGGGGCTGCGCATGGTTTTCGAGGACAGCGGGCCCGGCATCGCGGACGTGCAGCAGGCGCTGCGCGACGGCTTCACCACCGGCGGCGGGCTGGGGCTGGGGCTGGGCGGATCGAGGCGGCTGCTGGACGAGATGGAGATCGAATCCGCGGCGGGGCAGGGGACGCGCATCACGGGAACCAAGTGGAAGTAGCGGCGATGGAGACGCGCTGCGGGTGCCTGGTGCGCGTGGAGGAGGAGAGCCAGGTGGGCGACGCGCGCCGCCAGTTCCAGCGGCTGGCGCACGGGCTGGGCTTCGACGAGACCGACGCCGGGCGCGTGGCGCTGGTGACCACCGAAATGGCCGGCAACCTGGTAAAGCACACCGCCGGCGGCGGGCGCCTGCTGGCCCAGCCGCGCGTGCAGGGCGGGGTGCTGGGGATGGAGATCCTGGCGCTGGACCGCGGGGCGGGGATCGCCAACGTGGGGCAGGCGCTGCGCGACGGCTTCACCACCGCCGGCTCGCCGGGCACGGGGCTGGGCGCCATCTCGCGATTGGCGGACCGCTTCGACATCCACTCCCTTCCAACCATCGGCACGGCGATCCTGGCCCGCCTCTGGCCGCGCGGCACCGAGCCGGCGCCCGTGCCGCTGGAGGTGGCGGCGGTGCACCTCTCCAAGCCGCGCGAGACGGTGTGCGGCGACAACTGGGCCTTCGTCCCGCGCGAGGGCGGCGGCGTACTGCTGGTGGCCGACGGGCTGGGCCACGGCCCCGGCGCCGCCGAGGCTTCCATGGAGGCCGTCAGGGTCTTCCGCGCTCGTCCCGACGACCCGCCGGTGCAGATGGTGGAGTCGATCCACGCGGCCCTGCGCCCCACGCGCGGCGCGGCCATCGCGGTGGCGCTGCTGGATGCGGCGCGCGGCGAGATCCGCTACTGCGGGGTGGGGAACATCGCCGGGAGCGTGGCGGGTGGCGAGCGCGAGCACAGCATGGTGTCGCACAACGGCACGGCCGGCCACCACGTGGGGCGCGTGCAGGAGTTCACCTACGCCTGGCCCGCAGGGGGGCTGGTGGTGATGCACTCGGACGGCCTGCAGGCACGCTGGTCGATGGCGCGCTACCCGGGGCTGGCCGGGCGCGACCCGGCGCTGGTGGCCGGCGTCCTCTTTCGCGACTTCTGCCGCGAGACGGACGACGCCACGGTGGTGGTCGTCCGCCGCACGCCGTGACCCCGCTCTGGTCGCTGGTGCTGCGCGACGAGCAGGACGTGGTGCTCGCCCGCCAGCGCGCGCGCCACGCCGCCCTGCTGGTGGGGTTCGATGCACAGGGCGCCACCCGCATCGCCACCGCGGTCAGCGAGATCGTGCGCAACGCCCAGGCGTACGCGGGCGGCGGCACGGTGGAGATCGGCGTGAGGGAGGAGCGGGACGTGCGCTCGCTCGCCATCCGCGTGGCGGACCGAGGGCCGGGGATCCCGCATCTGGACGAGGTGCTGGCGGGGCGCTACCGCTCGCGCACCGGGATGGGGGTGGGGCTCACGGGCACGCGCCGGCTGATGGACGCGTTCGCCGTGGAGACGACGGGAACGGGCACCGTCGTGACGATGGCGAAGCGCCTTCCCGCGGGCGCCGCGCCCACGGAGGCGGCGCTGGAACGCGCGGCGGACACGCTGGCGCGCGAGGTGTCGCACGACGCCGCGGCCGAGGTGCGCAGGCAGAACCAGGAGCTTCTGCGCCTGCTCGCTTCGCTGGAGGAGCGACAGGACGAGCTGGCCCGCCTCAACGCGGAGCTGGAGGAGACGAACCGCGGCGTCCTGGCCCTGCACGCCGAGCTGCGCGACCGCGCGGACCGCGAGGCCGAGGCCCGCCGGAGCGCCGAAGCCGCGTCGCGCGCGCGGGACGCCGTGCTCGCCATCGTGTCGCACGACCTGCGCAACCCGGTGGGGAGCGTCATCACCGCCGCCGCCTTTTTGCTGGACACGCTCCCCGCGGAGGTGCTCGCGACGCCGCAGGGGCAGCAGGTGGGGGTGATGCACCGCGCCGCGCGCCGCGCAAACCGCCTCCTGGAGGACCTGATGGACGTCACCCGCATCGAATCCGGCGGCCTGGCGGTGGACGTGGCGCCCGTGGAGGTGCCCGGCCTCCTTGCCGACGCGGCCGAGGTGATGCGCGGCCCCGCGGAGGAGAACGGCGTGGAGCTCCTCACCGAATGCGCGGGCACGCTGCCGGCGGTACTGGCGGACCGCGACCGCGTGCTGCAGGTGTTCGCGAACCTGGCGGGGAACGCCGTCAAGTTCACCCCCGCGGGCGGCGCGGTCACGCTGGGCGCGGCGTGCGCGGAGGGGGCGGTGCGCTTTTCCGTCGCGGACACGGGGCCGGGGATGAGCGCGGAGCAGGTGGAGCGCGCCTTCGACCGTTTCTGGCAGGCGGGGCGCGCGGACCGCCGCGGCGTGGGGCTGGGGCTCAGCATCGCACGCGGCATCGTGGAGGCGCACGGCGGAATGCTCTCGGTCACCAGCGCACCCAACGAGGGCGCCATCTTCCACTTCACCCTTCCGGTCGCCCCGTGAGCGAGCTTCCGCTGCTGTCGCTGCCGCTGCTGCGCGAGGAGGACGTGGTGATCGCCCGCCGCCGCGCCCGCGAGGCCGCCGAGCGCGCCGGCTTCGAGAGGCAGGACGCCACCCGCATCGCCACCGCCGTCAGCGAGATCGCGCGCAACGCTTACGGCTACGCGGGCGGCGGCACGGTGGAGCTGTTCGTGGCGGACGGCTCGCTGGCGGTGCGCGTGGCGGACCGCGGCCCCGGCATCCCCCACTTGGAAGAGGTGCTCGGCGGGCGCTACGCCTCGCCCACCGGGCTGGGCGCGGGGATCACGGGCGCGCGGCGGCTGATGGACACCTTTCGCATCGACACGGCGGAGGGGCGTGGGACGACGGTCGTGATGTCGATGCGTCTCCCGCCCGGCGCGCGGCTGGCCGAGGCGGAGGTGGCGCGCATCGCCGCGGAGCTGGTGCGGGCGGCCCCGCCCGAGCCCGTGCACGAGCTGCACGAGCAGAACCGCGAAGTGCTGCGCGCCCTCGCCGCGCTGGAGGAGCGCAAGGAGGAGCTGGAGCGCCTCAATCGCGAGCTGGAGGACACCAACCGCGGCGTGGTGGCGCTCTACGCCGAGCTGGACCAGCGCGCCGAGCAGCTTGGGCAGGCCAACGACCTCAAGGCGCAGTTCCTGTCGTACATGAGCCACGAGTTCCGCACGCCGCTGGACTCCATCCTGGCGCTGAGCGGCCTGCTGCTGGCCCGCACCGACGGCCCGCTCACCGAGGAGCAGGAGACGCAGGTGGGGTTCGTGCGCCGCTCCGCCCGCGACCTGCTGGACATGGTGGACGACCTGCTGGCCGCGTCGCGCATGGACGCGGGGCAGGTGAAGGTGCGCCCTTCGCGGTTCACGGTGGACGACGTGTACAACGCGGTGCGCGCCATGCTCCGCCCCCTGATCGACGAAAAGGCGCCGCCGCTGGTGTGGGAGGCGGAGCCGGACCTCCCCGATCTGCACACCGACGAGGCCAAGGTGGCGCAGATCCTCCGCAATCTCATCTCCAACGCCCTCAAGTTCACCGAGCGGGGCGAGGTGCGGATCTCCGCCGCGCGCGGGCCCGCCCAGGACACGGTCGTCTTCCGGGTGGCGGACACGGGAATCGGGATCGCGCCGGAGGACCGGGAGCGGATCTTTCGCGACTTCGCGCAGGTGGAGAGCCACTTGCAGCGGCGGGTGCGCGGGAGCGGGCTGGGGCTTCCCCTCTCGCGCAAGCTGGCCGTGCTGCTGGGGGGCGACCTGGGCGTGGAGAGCACCCCGGGGGCGGGATCGGTCTTCTCGCTCGTCATCCCCTTCACCTATACCGAGCCCGCGGCGCAGGGATGACCCAAGAGCGTACCCTCACCGTCCTCAACGTGGACGACTATCCGGCCGCGCTGTACGCCACCTCGCGCGTGCTGCGCCAGGCCGGCTATCGCGTGCTGGAGGCGACCACCGGTGCGGAGGCGCTGGCGCGGGCCGGGGAGTGCCCGGACCTCATCATCCTGGACGTGAACCTGCCGGACGTGGACGGCTTCGAGGTGGCGCGGCGCATCAAGGCCGACCCCGAGACGGCCACCATCCCCCTCCTGCACATGTCCGCCGCCTACCGCGACCCGGAGCACCGCGCGCTGGGTCTGGAGGGCGGCGCCGACGCGTACCTCGCGCAGCCCGTGGAGCCGCGCGAGCTCCTGGCCACCATCCGCGCCCTGCTGCGCGTGCGCGAGGCGGAGAGCGTGGTGCGCCAGAGCGAGGAGCGCCTGCGCGTGCTCGCCTCGGCCACCGCGGACGTCGTGTGGACCACCGACGCGGAGGGGCGCCTATCGACCGACCTCCCGGGCTGGCGCGACCTGACCGGCCAGTCGACGGACGAGCTGCTGGGATGGGGATGGCTGGACGCGGTGCACCCCGACGACCGCCCCCGCACCGCGCAGGCGTGGGACGACGCCGTGCGCGAGCAGGGCACGTACGACACGGAGTACCGCCTGCGCATGCGCGACGGCGGCTACCGCACCTTTCTGGCGCGCGGGGTGCCGGTGTTCGAGCCCGGCGGCGAGATCCGCGAATGGGTCGGCCTCTGCACGGACGTGGAGGACCGCCGCCGCGCCGAGGACCGCCAGCGCTTCCTGAGCGACGCCGGCGCCGTCCTCGCCGCGTCGCTCGAAGCCGAGCGGATGCCCGCGCGCCTCGCCGAGCTCGCCGTGCCGCTGCTGGCCGACTGCTTCTCGCTGGAGCTGCACCCCTTCGAGGGCGGCGAGCGGATGGTGGCCTCCGCGCCCGACCGTAATGCGCTCCCCGCGCTCCCCGCGCTCCCCGCTGCGCTGGAGGAGCGCCTGGCGGCCGGCGAGACGCTGGCGCTGGGGCCGGGCGAGCTGCCGGGGGTGCGCTCGTACCTGGCAGCCCCCCTCATCGCGCGCGGCGAGATGCTGGGATCGGTGCGCATCGCCACCGGCCCCTCCGGACGCACCCTGGACCGTGCGGACGCGGAGGCGCTGGGCGAGCTGGCGCGGCGGGTGGCGCTCGCCGTGGACAACGCGCGGCTCTACACGGCCGCGCTGGACGCCAGCGAGACGAAGAGCGAGTTCCTGGCCACCATGAGCCACGAGCTGCGCACCCCCATGAACGCCATCCTGGGCTACGCCGACCTGCTGGACGCCGAGGTCGCGGGCCCCCTCACGGATGCGCAGCGCGAGCAGCTCAACCGCATCGGCGCCAGCGCAAGGCACCTGCTGCAGCTCATCGACGAGATCCTCACCTTTTCGCGCATCGAGGCAGGGCGCGAGCAGGTGAGCGTGGAGCGCTTCGACCTGGCGGAGCTGGCCCGCGACACGGCGGAGATGGTGGAGCCGATGGCGCGCGGCAAGGATCTCCGCTTCCCCGTGGACACCTCCGCCGATCCGCTGTGGGTGGTCTCCGATCCCGGCAAGGTGAGGCAGATCCTCCTGAACCTCCTCTCCAACGCCGTCAAGTTCACCGAGGCGGGCGAGGTGCGCCTCGCCGTCCGCGCGGAGGACGACGAGGCGGTGCTGCGCATCTCGGACACGGGAATCGGGATCGCGCCGGAGCAGCAGGGCCGCATCTTCGACGCCTTCTGGCAGGTGGAGCAGTCCTCCATCCGCCGCGCCGGCGGCACCGGCCTCGGCCTGAGCGTCACCCGCCACCTGGTGGACATGCTGGGCGGCACGGTCGAGGTCGCCAGCACGGTCGGCGAGGGGAGCACGTTCACGGTGCGGATACCGCTGGTGCCGTAGGCCCTCACCCCCGTCTCGTTACACTCGACTGCCCCCTCTCCCGATAACAGGAGAGGGCTGCGCCCTCTGTTATCGAGAGAGGGGGCGGACTTTGGTGCCGCGGAGGGCCCCCTCCCCCCGGCCCCCTCCCCCGCCTGCGGGGGCGCAGGGCGGGTGAGGGGGAGAACTCCGCGCGCGCTTCGCAGATGCCCTGTAGGGGCGCGATTTATCGCGCCCGTGCCCTGCGTCTCGCCGCGCCCTGCCGTCGTACCCCAATGCCGGTAGGGGCAGACCTGCGTGTCTGCCCACCCTTGCCCCGGCCGCGACCCCTGCGCCGCACACCGATCCCGTAGGGGCCGCCCCACGTGGCTGCCCGTGCCCCGCGCATCCCCCAAACCACGCGATGCGCACCATTCCACGCGCTCCGGTTCGTAACGATCCGGCGACGGCCGTCGCGCGGGCTCGCTGTTTGCCGAAGGAGGATGGTTCCCCGGCGGCTCCGGGGCGGCGGGTCCGATTCCCTGGAGGACGCAGTGAGTGGTCGATGGATCGTGGGGGCGTGCGTGACACTGCTGGCCGCGTGCACCAACGTCAAAGACTCCCGGCAGAACGAAGTCACCTTCACCTGCGAAGGCGGCGTCCGCATCACCGCGTGGTTCCAGGACGGCGGCGTGCGCCTCCTGCTTCCCGGCGATACGGACAAGATCACGCTCACCCAGGTGCGCGCCGGCACCGGCGACAGCTACGAAACGGGAGGGCTGCGCTTCGAAGTGAACGCGGACACCGCCACGCTGGAGCGGAACGGCAAGCGCGTGTACCATGGCTGCGCCACCTGACCGCCGCGAACCGCTGAACGCACCCCGCCCGAACCCGCCCCCGCCCGACACCCGGGACTATTCGCTCCGCCGCTACCTGGTGGAGTTCTTTGAAGTCGTCACGAACGCCGACTCGCGCTTCGTGCGCTCGTTCCGCGCGCTCCTCGTGCAGCCGGGTGAGCTGACCGCGGCGTACTTCTCGCCGCGCCGCGACGAGTACCTGCGGCCGCAGCAGATCCTCCTCTTCTGCAGCGTCTTCTTCTTCTTCACCCAGCCGCTGATCGGCTTCAACGGCCTCAACTCGCCTCTGCATATCCACCTGAGCCAGACCCCCTACAGCCCGCTGGTGGAGCCGTGGGTGATGGCCGAGGTGGCGCGGCGCGGGATGGAGCTGGAGGCGTACCGCGCGATCTTCGACGCCGCGGTGGATGCCCACGCGCGGTCGCTGGCCTTTCTGCTGGTGCCCGTCTTCGCGCTCCTGGTGGCGATGGTCTTCTGGCGTCCGCGGCGCTTCCTCGTGCAGCACCTCGTATTCGCCACGCACGCCATCGCCTTCATGCTCCTGCTGATGCCGCCCGT
>DASVTZ010000263.1 GCA_036387335.1 Longimicrobium sp. | reverse complement strand
TGATATCCTGCTGCGGAGTCAAGGTGAATTATAAATCCATGTACAACAAGTTTTCGGCAAATCCAACGATTTCGGGTATAAAAGTCCAGCATTGGCGCCAATTCCGTCTCTCGCGTGTACCTTTTACTGTCGAACCCCTGCACAGAGACACAGAGCCACAGAGAAAACCGCAAAAGGGTTTTCTCTGTGGCTTTCTGTTCCCTCTGTGCCCTCTGTGTGAGGCTTTTGCTGTTTACGCCACGCGGGCGTGCTCGCGAGACGGGGAAAGAAGCGAGCGGACGGCCTGCGCGCGGCGGGGGGCGCGGAGGGCGTCGAAGGCGCGGGCGGCGGCTTCCAGGTCTTCGCGCGCCGCGTCGGGGTCGCCGGTCTCCAGGCGGAAGCGGCCGCGCTCCACGCGCACCTCGGCGTCCACCAGCGGGGCGTAGCTCATCTCGCAGAGGGTGACGGCGCTGTCCAGCTCGCAGCGGGCGGCGGAGAGGTCGCCGCGGGCCCACGCCACCATCCCCAGGAGCTTCCGAACCTCGGCGAGGCCGTAGAGGGTGGTGTGGCAGTCGAAGCGGGTGAGGGCCTGGCGCGCGAACCGCTCGGCGGCGGACAGGTCGCCGCGCATCAGCGCCACCTCGCCGCGCGCGACCACCGCGAACGCGAAGAGCTGCTGCTCGCCCGCGGACTGCGCCAGGTCGGCGGCGCGGGCGAAGCATCGGTCCGCCTCGTCCCACGATTTCATCGCCTGGTGCGCGATCCCCAGGTTGTGGAGGATGCGCGCCTCGCCCACCGCGTCGCCGAGCTGGTGATAGAGGGCGCGCGCGATCCGGTACCACTCGGCGGCCCTCCCCGGCTGCTCGCGCATGTCGTGCAGGACGCCGAGGTTGGTGGCGGCGTCGGCGCGCACCTTGTCCATCCCCTCGCCCGCGGCGGTCTCCAGCGCGTCTTCCAGGCGGATGCGGGCCTCGTCCAGCGCGCCCATCTCCAGCAGGATGACCCCGGCCAGGTTCTGCGCCCGCAGCGCGCCCGCGTGGTCGCCGCGCGCGCGGAGCTCCCGCAGGGCGTCGTCGGCGTGGGCGAGCGCGGCGGGGCGGTCGTCGAGGCGAAAGAGCGCTTCGGCCAGTAGGAGGAGGGCTTCGGGCTCGGCGTGCAGCGAGGTGCGCAGCGGCCCCAGCACGCGCTGCACCGCCTGCCAGTGGCGCGCCTCCGCGAACCGCCGGGCCTCCGCCATGGCGGTGGGCTCGAAGTCGGGGCTCATGATCCTCGTCCTCACCCGCCGCTCGCGACGGCGTACCTGCCGCGCGCCGATCCGATCATCGTCTTCATCGATACCATCCGGCCTGAGTGAGAGCGGGGCGCCCGCCGGGGGCACGCCCGCCCCTGCCTGAGGGCGAAAGCGGTGCCGCACGGGGTGGATCGCGTAAAGTGATGCGGTTGAATCAGATAGGTGCCGCGGAGGCGGGGCGGCGGAGCAGAGTGCGGCGTGCGGATTCTAGACGAGGAGGCGCGGTGCGGACGAAAAGACGAGCGATACGGCGGTCATGCGTGGCTGCTCGGAAATCAGCCACCCTCCAGCTTCCGAACAGCAGTCTCACGCAAAGGCGCAAAGGCGCAAAGAAAGCTCTTCCTGGCAGTCCTTTGCGTCTTTGCGTCTTCGCGTGAGGCAAAAGCAGTCAGCGCCCGCCGCCGACGCAGGCGATCCGGGTGAGGTTGTCGGCGGAGAGGGGGGTCCACCGTCCCTGGTTCATGCGCTGGACGAACTGCGTGGTGTACACCTGGATGACCGCGCCGCCCGCGATGACGTCGACGCGAAAGAGCTCCTGCGGCCGGTACAGCTCGAGCTCCGCGAATCCGCCGAACGCGGGCCGCTCGTCCACGATGACGCAGGGGCGCACCGGGGCGCCGCGAACGCGCACGCACTCCTGGCCCCCGCCGCCGCCGAGGCTGCCGCAGGCGGTGCGCGCCAGCCCCATCCTGGTGCGGACGAACTCGCCCGCGTCGGGCGACGTGCTCAGGGTGAGCTCCTCGCTGGCGAAGCCCCGCACCGTGTAGCCGCTGGAGCGCAGCCGCCGCTCGAACTGGCGCGACTGCACCCGGATCGCCTCCAGCATCAGCGGCTCCGCGGTCAGTGGCACCTCCAGCTCCAGCCCCTCGCGGCCCACCCGCCATACGCCGACCGACGTGCGGTAGCCGAGGCGGGTGACCATCGTGGTGTGGTCGCCCAGCGGCAGGCCGGTGATCCTGAACACGCCGTTCGCGTCGCTGACGGCCGTGCGCTTCAGCGACGACATGCGGACCTGCACACCCGCGAGCGGCGCCAGCGTCGCCGCATCGACGGCGCGTCCCACCACGGAGGCCGTGTCGGGCGCCTGGGCCGCGGAAGGCGCGGCCCAGGCCAGCAGGAGCACCGCCGTCAGCCGGCGGATGGAGCGGAGGGGCATGGTGCAGAAGGTCAGGGTTGCGGCGCGGCCGTCGTCGCGCCGGTGGCGGGGGCGCCCGGCTGCGGCACCTCGGCCGCGGGGAGCACCTGGTCGCGGCCCTTGTTCAGGAAGGGGACGCCCTGGCGCATCCAGTCCGGCTGCGGGCGGCCCTTGAGGTGGTGATCGAAGAATTGCATCATCCGAATCGCCACGTCAACCTGGTTGGCGCGCTTGGTGGGGTTTTGCTCGTCGCCGTTGTAGTTGATCAGGTACACCTCCTTCCCCAGGCGGCGGAGCGCGACGAACATCTCGATCCCCTGGTACCAGGGCACCGCGCCGTCGTTGTCGTTGTGCATGATCATCAGCGGCGTCTGGATGCGGTCCGCGGCGAAGAGCGGGGAGTTCTCGATGTACAGCTCCCGGTTCTGCCACGGGGTGGCGCCGATGCGGCTCTGCCCGCGCTCGTACTGGAAGGCGCGCGCGAGGCCGCTCTGCCAGCGAATGCCGCCGTACGCGCTCGTCATGTTGGCCACCGGCGCCCCCGCCATCGCCGCGCGGAACATGGGGGTGCGGGTGATCATGTACGCCACCTGGTAGCCGCCCCACGACTGCCCCTGGATCGCCACCTTCGCCGAGTCCACGAAGCCGCGCCCGATCAGCGAGCGCACGCCGGGGACGATGGAGCGCATGGCGCTCTGCCCCGGGTAGCCGGTGGTGTAGTGGATGTCCGGCATGAACACCAGGTAGTCGTTCGACGCGTACAGCGTGGGCTGGATCGTGTTGCGCGGCACGTCCATCCGGTACTGGTGCAGGTTGTCCGAGAGCGACTCGTAGAAGTAGACCACCATCGGGTACTTCTTCGACGGATCGAACCCTTCCGGCTTGTAGAGGAGCCCCTGCAGGTCGGCGCCGTCCTCGGAGCGCCAGCTCACCAGCTCCACGCTGGGCCAGCGGTAGCGCGACTGCTGCGGGTTGGCCTCGCTCATCCGCCGCGCATCGGCGAAGGTGGCGCCGCTCACCCACACGTCCGGAGCCTCGCGGACGGTCTGCCGCGTCCACAGGTAAACGTCGGCTTCACGGGCCTTGCTGGGGGTGCCGACCTGCCGGTCTTCCATCACCAGCCGCACGGGCGCCGCGTCCGAGCCCAGCCGGTCGCGGAAGTAGCCGCTGGCCTTGGTCTGCTCGTTGAAGACGCGCAGCAGCAGCGGCTGGCGCGGGTCGATGGAGCGCTCGTCCGGGTCCAGGTCCACCCAGCGGAAGACCATCTTCCCGCGGCGCCCGGCGGAGTCCGTCACCACGCGGGCGGGGCGGCGGCCGGCGGGGTCCAGCTCCCACACGTCGTAGCGGTCGTAGACGAGCACCGAGCGGTCGCCCTGCGTCCAGCCGGCCACGCCCCAGGGCGCGGGATCGGACGGCGTGTCCCACGTCTCCTGGTCGAAGCGCACGCCCAGCCGCCCCGTGAGGTCCGTGGTGCGGCCGGTGGCGACTTCGAAGGAGTGCCAGCGGCGGTCGCGGTCGAAGAAGAGGACGAAGCGGCCGCCGGGGGAGAGCTGCGGGTCGAAGGGGATGCGCGTGGCCACGGGGCGGCGCGCGCCGGTGCGGGTGTCGATGGCGTACACGTCCGCGCCGCCCTCGCCCCACATCGCCTCCACGCCGTAGCGCAGCTCGTCGCTGGCGATGGCGACGCGCCCGTCGTCGGAGAGCTGCACGCCGCGCAGGGTGTCGTTGCCGACCACGACCGGGCGCTCGCCGGGGCGAACGATGGCCGTCCACGCGCTGTCGCGGTCGCGCGAGGCTTCCACGCGCTGCTGCGGCTGAAGGCGTGCGTCGCGGTAGTTCCACAGGTCGAAGACGGCCTTGTCCGCCAGCGAGTCGGCCGGGATGGAGTCGGGGGTCAGGGGGAGGACGCCGAACACCACCGCGCCTCCGTCCTCGGTGAAGCGGATGCGGCCCCGCTCGGCCACCATCCGCCCCCTGCCCACCTGGTCCGCATCCACCACGCGGCGCACGCGCGGCTCGCCGCCGCCCAGGGCCGCGTGGTAGAGGGCGGAGAGCGGCTTGTCGCGGTCGCGGGAGTCGCGGTCGGTGGTGAAGGCCGCCTGGCGCCCGTCGTCGCTGAAGGTGAGGCCGCGGTAGCCGCCCGCGCCGGCCAGCAGCGTGTGCGTGCGCCCCTCCGCCAGCGCGCGCACGTAGGCGCCGTCGCGCTCGCCCGCGCGCGCACTGACGGTGTAGCCCAGCCAGCGCCCGCCGCGGTCGAAGGCGAACGCCATCACCTCCTCGATGCGGGTCTCGTTCCCCGTCTGCAGGTCGCGCAGGACGAGGGTGGAGCCGTAATCCTTTTTCCTGGCGCCACGCGCGGTGTCCGTGCTCACGGGCCGCGGGGTGCCGCCGGGGGTCGCCGCGGCCGCCGGTGCCGCGCCCGGAGCGGACGCCGCCACGGCCGCCGCGGTGTCGCGGGCGGTGCGAGCCGCGGTGCTGTCCGTCTCCAGCAGGTACGCCAGCCAGCGCCCGTTCTCCTCGGGCATGCGGAACGACTTCACGCGCGGCACCACCGTCACGCGGCCGTCGGGGAGGCTCATGATCCCCAGCGACGAGCGGGGCATGTCCGCCGGCTTGCGGCGCTCGCGGCGGGCGCGGTCCCACTCCCAGCGCGGTGCTTCGATCGAGAAGACGGCGAAGCGCCCGTCGGCCGAGAACTGGGCGCGGGAGGGCTGGTAGCCGGCCTCGGGGCCGGTGGCGCCGGCGCGGGTCTGGGGGCGGCCCACGTAGCCGCGCGTGTGGCGATGCTCGGGCCCGCCGGCGGTGGAGCGCACCACCACCTCGCCGTCGCCCACCTGCGGCACCAGGGTGTACACCGCCCAGCGCCCGTCGCGCGAAAGGGTGGCGCCGTGCACCGACCGCCACTGGTCGAAATCGGCCACCGTGATCGCCCGGCGGCCCTCCTGGGCCACGGCGGGAACCGCGCCCAGCCAGAGCGCGGTCAGAAAAAGCGAAGCTCTGCGTTTCATACGTCGGGATGGCGGCGAAAGGGTGACGCGGGACCCCGGGGCGGGGAACAGGCGTATACGTAGCACCGGCGGCGGGGCGGGGGCAAGCGGGGGCGGGCGTGGGCGCGGGGCGGGGGTTTTGCGTAGGGTGCGTGAGTGCGTTAGTGCGTGAGTGCGTTCACAACCCGCTCATCCCCTAGCGCACTAACGCACTGACGCACTAACGCACTTCCCTACCGGCCTCCACGATGCAACTCCTCATCATCCGCCACGCCATCGCCGAAGACCGCGACCACTGGGCCCTCGCCGGGCACCCCGACGCCGAGCGCCCGCTGACGGGGGAGGGAAAGCGGAGGATGAAGCGCGGCGCCGCCGGGCTGCGGGCGCTGGTCCCCCGCATCGACGCGCTGGCCACCTCGCCGCTGGTGCGGGCGCACGACACCGCCGTCATCGTGGCGCGGGAGTACGGCGACATGGCGATGGAGATCGTGACCGAGCTGTCGCCCGAGCGCGGGGCGGACGACCTCCTCCCCTGGCTGCGCGGGCACGGACCGGACGCCGTGGTGGCGATCGTGGGGCACGAGCCGGGGCTCGGCTGCCTGCTGGGGTGGCTGCTGACGGGGCGCCACCAGAGCTTCGTGGAGCTGAAGAAGGGGGCCGCCTGCCTCCTGGAGTTCGACGACCCGCCCGCCGCCGGCAACGCGACCCTCCTCTGGTCGCTGACGCCGGGGCAGCTCCGCAAGCTGGAGCGCGCACGGTGACCGAACGCTCCACGCTGCTCGACCTGCCGGCGGAGATGGCCGTCCGCTGGATCGCGCTGGGCGTGCTGGAAGAGGCGGCCGCCGCCCACGCCCGCCTCGCCGACCCGGCGGAGACGGAGGCGCTCCACGACTTTCGCGTGGCGCTGCGCCGGCTGCGGAGCACCCTCCGCGCCTACCGCGACCTGCCGGGCGACGTGGTGCGGGGCAAGGACCGGCGCACGCTGCGCGAGCTGGCCCACGCCACCGGCGACGCGCGCGACGCGCAGGTGCAGAACGAGTGGCTCACCACGCGGCTCAAGAAGGCGCGCGGCGCGGAAAGGGTGGGGCTGCGCGACGCGCTGGAGCGCTCCCGCGAGCGGGCCGAGGCCGCGGCGGAGCAGCTTCGGAACGCCTCCGCCGCCTTCCCGGCCGAGCACGAGCGGCTGGCGCGCCGCCTCCGCCGCTTCTGCACCGAGCTCACGCCGGGCGAGTCGCCCGGCGAGACGCCCTTCCGCGCCGAGCTCGCCGCGCGGCTCCGCACCGAGGCCGACGCGCTGGAGCTGGAGCTGGAGGGGGTGCTGGACGAGTCGCGGCAGGACGAGGCGCACCGCTCGCGCATCGCCGCCAAGCGCATCCGCTACCTGCTGGAGCCGGTGCTCGGCCTGGTGCCCGGCGCCAAGGAGATGATCAAGGAGCTCAAGGGGCTCCAGGCGCTCCTGGGCGAGATGCACGACGCGCACGTCCTGCTCGGCGAGGTGTCCGCGGCGGTGGAGGAGGCGGAGGGCGAGGAGGAGGCGGGATCGCGCGCCCTGCAGCGGCGCCTTTCGGAGGAGCGGGCCGAGCACTTCTCCGCGCTGCGCGAGCGATGGCTGCACGGCGCGGCGGCGGACCTCCCCGGCCGGGTGCGCGCCCTGGCGGACGCGCTGGAGGGCGCCGGACCCGCGCGCGAGATCGAACGCAAGTACCTGCTCCGCAAGATGCCCGCGCTGGATGGGCTGCACGCGGAGCCGCGCCAGATCGAGCAGGGGTACCTTCCCGGCGAGCGGCTGGCGGAGCGGGTGCGGCGCGTGAAGACGCCCGATGGCACGCAGTGGTTCCGCACGGTGAAGCTGGGCGCCGGCGTGTCGCGCATCGAGGTGGAGGAGGAGACGACGGAGCGCATCTTCCGCGCGCTCTGGCGGCTCACGAAGGGGCGGCGCGTGCGCAAGCGGCGCTACGCGGTAAAGGATGGGGACCTGGTGTGGGAGATCGACCACTTCCGCGACCGGCGGCTGGTGCTGGCCGAGGTGGAGCTTCCCGCCGAGGACACCCCGGTGGAGGTGCCGGACTGGCTTCGCGCGGTGCTGGTGCGCGAGGTGACCGGCGACCCGGCGTACGTCAACCTGAATCTGGCCCGGTAGCGCTCCCCGCGCCGCCGGCATTCCCCTGGCGGCATCTCCATGAGGAAGCACCCCTTTCTCGCAGCGGCCTTCACGCTCCTCCTCCTGGGCGGGTGCGTCCCCTTCGGCCGCCAGCAGAACCCCTTCGCGCCCAACGCGCGCCTCCCCAGCGACACGCTGGTGAGAACGGGGAAGCTGTCCAACGGCCTCACCTACTACGTGCGCCACAACGCGGAGCCTCGCGCGCGCGCCGAGCTGCGCCTGGCCGTGGACGCCGGCTCCGTGCTGGAGACGGAGACGGAGCGCGGCTACGCGCACTTCGTGGAGCACATGGCCTTCAACGGCACGCGCCGCTTCCACGGGCACACCATCATCGAGTTCCTGGAGAAGTCCGGGATGCGCTTTGGGCCGGACGTCAACGCGTACACCTCGTTCGACGAGACGGTGTACACGATGACCCTTCCCACCGACAGCGCGCGCTTCCTGGAGACGGGGCTCGACATCCTGGAAGACTGGGCGACCGGGATCGCCTTCGACACGGCGGAGGTGCGGCAGGAGCGCGGGGTGATCGTGGAGGAGTGGAGGCTGGGACGCGGGGCGGGGCAGCGGCTGCAGGACCGGCACCTGGGCACCCTCTTCGGCCGCTCGCGCTACGGGCGGCGCCTCCCCATCGGCACCCCGGAGAGCATCCGCGGAGCGACGGCCGTGGGGCTGCGCGACTTCCATCGCAAATGGTACCGACCGGAGCTGATGGCCGTGGTGGCCGTCGGCGACTTCGACGCGGCGCGCGTGGAGTCGATGATCCGCCTCCGCTTCGGCGCGATCCCGCCGAGCGACACCACGCTCCCGCGCCGCATCACCTACCCCGTGGCCGCCTCCCCAGGCACGCGCTACTCCGTCGCTACGGACAAGGAAGCCACCTCGTCCACCGTGACGGTGGTGCACACCGCGCCCGCGCGCGTGCGGCGGCTGGTGCGCGAGTACCGCGAGGCCATCGTGGACATGCTGTACAACGGCGTCCTCAATGACCGCCTCAACGAGGCCACGCAGCGGCCGGGCGCGCCCTTTCTGGACGTCTCCTCCGTGAGCGGCTCGCTGGTGCGCCCCCTCGATGCCTACTTCCTCACCGCCCGCGCCCCCGAAGGCGGAACGGAGCGCGCGCTGGCGGGGCTGCTGGCCGAGGCGGAGCGGGCGGCGCGCTTCGGCTTCACCCCCGGCGAGCTGGCGCGTGAAAAGGCCGAGCTCCTGCGCTCGTGGGAGCAGATCCACCTGGAGCGGGAGAAGACGACCTCCGGTCAGTACGCGGGGCAGTACGTGGGCCACTTCCTGTACGGCGGCCCCCTGCTGGACGTGGACACCGAGTACCGCCTGCAGCGCGCCCTCATCCCCGGCATCCGCGCCGGTGAGGTGAGCGCGCGGGCCCGCACCTGGCTGGCCCCCACCAACCGCGCCGTGCTGGTGAGCGCCCCCGAGCGCAGCGGCGTCGCGCGGCCAGACAGCGCGCGCCTTGCCGCCATCGCGGACTCGGTCGCGGCCGCGCGGCTCACGCCCTACACCGAAGCGCTCTCCACCGCCCCGCTCCTCCCCAGGCCCCCCGCCCCCGGCCGTGTGGTCAGCGTGCGCAGGCACGAGGAGGTGGGGGTGACGGAGTGGACGCTCTCCAACGGCGTGCGCGTGCTGCTGAAGCCCACCGACTTCCGCGAGGACGAGATCACGCTGGCGGGCCGCAGCCCCGGCGGCACCTCGCTGCTCTCCGACGAGGATTACCTGCACGGCGCCACGGCATCGGCGGCGGCGCAGGTGGGCGGCGTGGGCAACTTCTCGGTGGTGGACCTGGGTAAGCGCCTCGCCGGCAAGACGGCGAGCGTGGGGATGGAGGTGAGCGAGTTCAGCGAGGCGGTCTCCGGCTACGCCGCCCCGCGCGACCTGGAGACGATGCTCCAGCTCGTCTACCTGTACTTCACCGCCCCCCGGCGCGACTCGGTGGCGTGGGAAGCGTACCGCGAGCGTGCGCGCGAGGCCTTCCGGGACCGCTCCGCCAGCCCGGACGCCGCCTTCGCGGACACGCTGCGCTCGGCCCTAACGCAGGGCCACCCGCGCGCACGCCCGCTCACCGCCGCCGCCGTCGACTCGCTGGACCTGGACCGCGCCCTCGCCGTGTACCGCGACCGCTTCGCCGACGCGGGCGACTTCACCTTTTACCTGGTGGGCGCGCTGAAGCCGGACTCCATCCGCCCGCTGGTGGAGCGCTACCTGGGCGGCCTACCTTCGACCGGCCGGCGCGAGGTGGCGCGCGACCAGGGCGTGCGCACGCCGGAGGGCGTGGTGCGCAAGTCGGTGCGGCGCGGGGTGGAGCCGCAGGCGCGCACGCAGGTGGTGTTCAGCGGCCCCGTGGAGTGGGAGCGGCGCAACGTGGCCCTCCTGCGCACCCTCGCCGACGCCCTCGAGATCCGCCTGCGCGACCGCCTGCGCGAGGAGCTGGGCGGCACGTATGGCGTGGGCGTGGCGGCGACCGCCCGCCGCGAGCCGCGCCCCGAGTTCCGCTTCGTCGTGGACTTCAGCGCCGCCCCCGACCGCCTGGACGAGCTCTCCCGGGCCCTCTTCGCCGAGCTGGAAGCGGTGAAGCGCAACGGCGTCACCGAGGAGGACCTCGCCAAGGTGCGCGAGCAGCACCGCCGCGACCGCGAGACGCAGCTTCGGGAGAACGACTTCTGGATGTCGCAGATGGTGCAGTACGACGCCGGCGGCTGGGACCTGGCCGGCATCGCCGCCCCCCCGCTCTCCCAGAACTTCACCCCCACCGACCTCCGCGACGCCGCGCGCAGGTTCCTGGATACGGGAAGGTACGTGCAGGTGTCGCTATTTCCGGAGCGGTGAGGGGGGAGGCCCTCACCCCCGGCTCGTTACACTCGCCTGCCCCCTCTCCCGATAACAGGAGAGGGCTGCGCCCTCCTGTCATCGAGAGAGGGGGCTGGGTGCGCGAAGGGCCCCCTCCCCCCGGCCCCCTCCCCCGCCTGCGGGGGCGCAGGGCGGGGGAGGGGGAGAACACCCCTGCCCGTTACACAGGTACCGTAGGGGCGCGATTTATCGCGCCCGCCCTCGCCCACACCTCCACGCCCGCGATCCGCGCCGTTTGCCGGTAGGGGCAGACCTGCGTGTCTGCCCCCCCCCGCCCCGGCCCCGATCCTCGCCAATCGAACCGAAACCGCGTAGGGGCCGCCCCACGTGGCTGCCCGTGCCATCCCGCGCTCCGAACTACGCGCCCCGCACGCATACACGCGAACGCCCCTCCCCGCCACTCGGGGAAGGGCATCGAGGAACGAGCAGGGTGGCCTGCGCCTACCTGCCCCGAATCATGTCCACCACGAAACCCGCATAGAACCCGATCCCCGCGCCGATCACGGCGGGGAGAACCGGGTTCAGCCCGAAGGCGTCCTCGTCCTCGTGCGCCAGCCCGTACCCCAGCCCCACCACCCCGCCCGCCAGCGCCCCGATCGCCGCGTACCGCCCTATACTAAACCGGCTCCCGCCCCGTGTCACGACCAGGGCCGAGTGGCCGTCCGCCACCAGCGTACGCGCGGAGTCGCCCGGGAGCACCACGGGCGGCGGAGCCCAGAGGGCGGGTGCCCGGCGCGGGGCGGGGGGCGGACCCGCGGACGCGTCCTGGGCGGCGGCGGGGGCGGCGGCGAGCAGCAGCGCCAGCAGGCAGAATCCGATTCGCAAGAGACGGGCTCCGGTCAGGGTTCTTCGAACGCCCACACGCCGCCGTTCACCGGGGCGAAGACGCGGCCGTCCGCGTACGTGGGAGTGCCGGGGAAGAGACCGCCCAGCTCCGGCTCCTTCGGCTGCCGCACCTGCGCGAGCAGCTTGCCACCGCGGCGGTCGAACACGAACAAAAACGGTCCGTCCACCCCGTAAACGTGCCGCTCCGTCACCAGCAGGTCGGTCGTGAACTGCGCCCGGACCGGGGTGCTCCAGACCGGCGCGCCGTCGCGGGCGCGCACGGCTTTCACGTGGTCGTTGGGCGCACCGGCGTAGATCACGTCGCCGTGCGCCACGGGGCTGGAGAGCACGGAGAGGTACGCCGCGCTGTCGCGGGGCGACTTCCACACCACCTCCCCCGTTTTCCGGTCCAGCCCGTACATCTCGCCGGTGATGAGCATCGCAACCACACGGTCCGCGGTGACGGCGGGGCGGCCGGCCGTGCACGAGATGGCGCCGGCCGCGGGGAGCTTCGCCACCCAGAGCTGGCGTCCGGTACGGGCCTCCAGCGCAACCACCCACATCTCGCAGCGCGCGCCCTTGGCGTCCAGCGCGTGGTCGGAGACCAGGAAGATCTCACCGCCGTCCAGCGTGACCCCTTCGGCGCCGAAGCGAAAGGGGGTACCCGGCTCCGGCTGCCACTGCCAGCGCACCCGGCCGGTGCGCAGCTCCACCGCGGCCACGCTGGGCCCCCACGCCGCGACGTACGCCGCCTCGTCGTCGGCGGCGATGCGCACCTTGACCACGGTGCCGGGGTTGGGGGCGCCGCCGCCCACCGTGTCCAGCGGCGCCTGGTAGCGCCACAGCTCGCGCCCCGTGGCGGCGTCCAGCCCGGTGGTGTGGTACAGCACCGGCGCCACCACGACGCCCGAGCGCACCAGGAGGTTCCCCCCCTCCACGCCGCCGCGCCCCACCGTCGCGGTCCAGCGCGGGGCGCCGGTGGCGAGGTCGCGGGCGATCACCTGCCCCGCGCCGGTGCCGGTGTACACCCGCTCGCCGTCCGCCACCGGCTGCACGCGCGGGTGCCCGGCCTGCGCCTGGTACCAGAGCGTGCGCAGGCGCACCGGCTCCCCGCCTCCGGGGTCCCCGGCCGCCCGGCACCCGCCCCCCAGCACCAGCGCCGCCATGCACAGCGGCGCCAGCAGGCCCCGTTCGCCAAACTTCATCGGTGTTGTCCCCGCGATGAGAAAGAAAATCCTGCGGGCGGGCAAGCCGCCCGCCCGCAGGGATGGTGCCTACTGGATGTTGCAGATCTCGTATTCCCGGCGGAACCGCGTGCCGCTGTCGTAGCCGCAGTTGCTCGGCGGCTCGTACGGATCCGGCTCGGTGGGCGGGGGCGGGGCGGCCGGGCGCATGCGCGCCGCGAGCATCCCGTCGGCGATCCGGTTCACGCCCGGGTCGCGCCACATGATGGAGAAGTGGTCCTCCGTGCCGTTCGCCCGCAGCTGCCGCCCGGCGTCGTACTCCAGCGGGTAGCGGAGCGTCTCCTCGGGAAGCAGCCCGTCCGTGGCCGAGTTGCGGGCGTAGCTGAAGTGCACCCACTCCTTCCAGCGGTCGTCGAAGCCGCCGATCGCCCGCTCGCCGGTGCGGCAGGCTTTGCCCGTGCCGGTCTTGATGATGATGTTGTAGAAGAGGGCGGCGCACAGCTTCAGGTTGCTGCGGTTGGAGCGCACCGAGCGCACCATTGCCTCCGGGTCCGCGTACTCGCGGCTGGCGGCCAGGCGCGCCCAGGAGTACTGCTGCGGCACCGAGCCCCACACCGCCGAGTGCGGCACTCCGTCGCCCGTGTTGCCCAGGAACTGGATGGTGGCCGAGCTCGGGCGCAGGTCGATCGCGCCCGGCGCCTTCAGCCCCTTGGCCGTCTCGTTCAGCTTGCTGAACAGCTCCTGGTCCAGCTTGGTGCGCACGAACGAGGAGATGATCGCGTCGAGCAGGCCGAAGATCGGGCTCAGGATGGTGATGCGGATCGTGTGGATCAGCCCCTCGATGAGGCCCAGCGTGGTGCGCGGGTCGTACTGCTGCGCCTTTTCGGCCACCGGCGCGCCCTTGTTGGGCGACGCCACCGTCACGACTCCCGCCACCCGCGACGCCGTGTTGATCTGCGGGTTGGAGCTCAGCAGCACGTCGCGCGACACGGGGCCGCCCATGCTGTGCGCCACGAAGAAGAAGGAGGAGCCCGCCGGCTCGCCGCGCACCATCCCGGCCAGCTCGCCCGCCTGGTAGTCGATGGGCGCCAGCGCCGTGGTGTTGGGGAGCCGCACCGCGCCCGGGTCTACGCGCGTGGCCAGCCGGCCCGTGGTGTTCCGGGTGGTCCACACCGCGCTGGTTTCGTTGAGGCCGTGCACGAAGTAGGTGCCGGTGTAGCTGGCGTACTGCGCCTCGGCGGAGCGGGCGGCGACGGCCGGCGCCAGCACCGCGGACGCCAGGAGCGCCCTGGTTGCAAAGCGGTTCATCGGTTGTCCTCGCCGAAAGAGATGTTCGTGATCACCACGGTCGAGCGGCTCGTCTGCTTGCCCTGGCCGTTCTCGCCTTCCACCGTCATCGACTGGCGCATGTAGCCTTCGCTGCCGTCCTTGCGCTTGATCTTGGTCCAGCGCATGGTGGCGCGGGTGTGTCCCTGCGGCCCCTTCACCTCCTGCCCAACCATCAGCTCGGTGGCGGGATCCACGGTGATGATCGTCTCCTCTTCACCGCGAACGCGGCGGAAGCGGCGATGTCCCTGCCCGTTGCGGCCGATCTCGTCGCTCGCGGCCAGGAGCGCGCGGAGCGCCGGGCGGTGGAGGCCGTGCTCCTTGTTCCCCACCTTGTGCGCGTCCGGATTGCCGTTGCCCGCGGTGGCCATGCTGGTGCGCGGCGCGCCCGGCAGGCGGTTCTGGAGCTGCTGATGGTCGCACATCCGCGTGCCGCACGGCTGCCGCCCGAGTAGACGGCGTAGTACGGCTCGTTGTACGAGGCCTGCTTCTCCTCTGGCGAGGCGAGGCCCAGCGCGAAGGCGTCCGCCGCCACCTGCGTCGCGTCGGCGATCTCGACGCCCGCCGAGTTGAAGCCGCGCGTCACGCCGTACTGGTACCACGAGGTGGTCACGTCGTTGGCGACCTCCGGGTCCGTGACCGAAGAACTGGTCTCCTGCACGAACAGCCGGTAGTCGCTCCCGGTCCACGTCTCGCAGTTGTCGTGCGTGGTCGTGATCTCCGGGATCCCGTACGTCGCCAGGTCGGCGTCGTAGAAGGTGTTGGTGCTCGTGTACGAAAGGCCGCAGGAGAAGGGCGCGGTCACCAGCCGGGGCGCGCCGGGCCTGGCGAAGGGAGCCGATCCGGTGGTCTGGTCGTCCGCGCAGGCCGCCAGCGCCGCGAAGACGACGAGGGGCGCGAGCCGCCGCGCATGGCGCACGCTGCTCAAATACTGTCGTGATTTCACAAGTCCCCGATGTTGAGAGAGGGTAGGACAGGGACCCCCGTGCGCTGCGCCGGGGGATCCGGCACCGTTCAGGGGGGCGGGTCGAGCTTCACTCCATTGGGTCCTTGAGCACGAAGTTGCTGAGGCGCTCCGCTCCCGAGCGGCGGGTGCGGAACAGGCGGGGTGCTCTCTCCGCGCAGGACGAATTTCGCCGGCGGCGCTACGTATGTTTCACGAAGCTGAGAATATATACCCGTGAAATGTGACTCACGGTAGTGGTCAATCATTAGGATGCAAGTGCTCGCCGGAGAGCAGGATTTCCGGCCCGGACGCCGTCGTTTCTCGCGCCCTTCTGGCGCCTTCCCGCTCCGCGCGCGGTGGCGTCTCGATCCCGCATCGCCGTTGCAGGGGCGCAGAAAACGAGGAGCGCGGGGATCGTCCCCGCGCTCCTCTTCCCGACATTTGCACCCCGATCCGCGCTTCAGCCTCCGGGCAGTATCCTCACCAGCACGGCGGTGATGTTGTCGCGCCCGCCGCGGGCGTTGGCCTCGGCGATGAGCTGCACGGCCAGGTCGGCGAGGGGGCCGTCGTCCTCCAGGATGCGGGCGATCATGCGGTCGTTGAGCATACCGGTGAGGCCGTCGCTGCACAGCAGGACCAGGTCGCCCGGCTGGAGCTTGCCCGCCTCGATGTCTGGGCTGTCCGCGGAGTCGGCGCCCAGGGCGCGGGTCAGGATGTGCGACAGGCGGTGGCGGCGCGCACCCTGCTCCGTCAGCCGCCCCTCGTCCACCTCGCGCTGCACCCAGGTGTGGTCGTGCGAGATCTGGGTGAGCTCGCCGGTGCGGAACAGGTACATGCGGCTGTCGCCCACGTGGCCCAGGCGGAAGGCGCCGTCGCGGGAGACGACCAGCGCGGTGAGCGTGGTGCCCATCCCCTCGGTGGCGGGGTCGGCCATGGTGTGGGCGAGGATCGCCTCGTGCGCGGCGTAGAGGGAGCGCTTCATCGCCTCGGCCAGCAGGTCGGGCTCCAGCTCCTCGTCCACCCCGCGCACCAGGGTGCCGCCCACCGTGCGGGCGGCCAGCGCGCTGGCGATCTCCCCCGCGGCGTGGCCCCCCATCCCGTCCGCCACCAGGAAGACGCCCCGCGCCTCGTCCACGAAGAAGGAGTCCTCGTTCCCCTTGCGGACGCGGCCCACGTCGGTGAGCCCGGCCGACTCCCAGCGCACCGTCACGGCGCGGCGGCCCGGGTCGCCAGCGCCAGCAGCGGGTGCTCCGGGCCAGTGCCCACGCCCACCCGCGGCGCCGCCATGGTCTGGAAGACGAGGTAGCCGATCACCGCCAGCAGCACCACGAGGAGGATCGCCAGCCACACCGGGAAGCGGAAGCCGGGCTTCTCCTCGCGCAGCGTAGCGGGCTTGGGCGGCGCGACGTAGTCTGCGCGGGCGCGCTCCGGATCGGCCTGCGCCACCTCGCGGAACTGGAGCTTCACGCCGCCCACGCGAACCGTGGCGCCGTACGGGAGCGGGGTGGGGATGTTGGGGGCCAGCTTCGTCCCCTCCACGGCGGTGCCGTTGGTGGAGCCCAGGTCGGTGATGCGCCACGCGCCCAGGTCCCACTCCAGGCGGGCGTGCTGGGCGGAGACGGAGTCGTCGTCGATCACCACGTCGCTGGCGGCGGCGCGTCCCACCACCACCACGGGCCTGGGGATGGGAAGCTCTTCGCCGTAGCGCGGGCCGGCGGTCAGCGCCAGAGCCGCCAGCGGCCCCGTGCGCCCCGGCTCGGGGAGGTTGGCCATTCGGGTTCCTTCTGCCGTGAAAGCGCGGTGCGCGCATGGGGTTGCGGGGGGGCCAACGTAGGCCCCCCGGATTCGCTGAGCAAGGTCCGCACCCGGAGCCGTTTTCGTTGACTCCGGCCCGCGTCCGGCGCTATGTTGAATGCCCTCCACAAGCCTCCCGCCCCGCGCCCCAGCTCCCGTCGTGATCGCCCGCATTCTACTCGCGGTCCTCCTCGCCATTCCCGGTGCCCTCGCCGCCGCCGAGCCGGAGCCGCTGCGCCTGGACGGCCCCTGGCGCTGGCAGCGGGGCGACTCCGCCGCCTGGGCCGCGCCCGCGCATCCCGACGCCGGCTGGGCGCTCGTCGAAGCGCCGGCCGAATGGGAGCGCTTCGCCCCCGGCTACGACGGCTTCGGCTGGTACCGGCGCGAGGTGCGGCTCCCGGCCGATCTGGCGGGCGGGCCCGTGGGCGTGCAGCTCGGCAGCGTGGGCGACGCGTACGAGATCTTCTGGAACGGTGTCAAGGTGGGTGGATCGGGCCGCATGCCGCCGCGCTTCGTGGAAGGAGTCGCGCCCACCCTCCTCCTGGTGCCCGATTCGGCGCTGGCGCGGCGCCCGAACGGCCCACACCTGGTTGCCGTGCGCGTCTACAACGCCTACGCGTACGGCGGGCTGATGGGCGGCGTGCGGGTGGGTCGCTACGACCTCCTGGCCCAGCAGCGCTCTCCGCGCGACGTGGTGATCGGCGGACTCGTCTCGTTCTTTTTGGCGATCGGCATCTACCACCTCGCCTTCTTCTTCCGCCGCCGCCGCGCGAGAGAGAACCTGTACTTCGCCCTGCTCTGCGCCGCCGTCTCCATCTACGGCGCAACCTTTTCGGGCGCGGTGCAGTCGCTGCTCGTTCCGCACGTGAACTCGTACCGTGTCGGGCTCTGGGCGATCGCCGCGGGGATGCCCGCCTTCGTCGCGCTGGTGCACCGCCTCTTCGACCTGCGCCTCACCCGCCGCGACGCCGTGCTGACGGGCGCGGCCACCGCCGCCGTCATGCTGGTGGGCTCGCTGCCGCTGGGCGCGCTCGCCGCCATGGCGAAGTGGGTGGATCTGACGATGATGGCGGGGCTCTTCGTGGTGGTTGCCCGCGCCTGCCGTTCCACCTCGCGCCGCCAGCCGCACGGGCGCATCCTGGGCGTGGGGACGGTCTCCTTTGCGCTGGCCGTGACCTACGACCTTCTTTCCGAGCACGTGGACTGGCTGCCGGTGGCGCGTATCCTTCCGGGGGTGCCGTCGCTCTTCTGGATCGGCTTCCTGGTCTTCGTGGTGTGCGTGGGGATCGCCACCGCGGGCAAGTGGGCGCTCACCGAGGCGACCGCGCAGATCGACCCCCTCACCGAGCTCTCCCGCCGCCACGTGCTGGACGAGGCGCTGCGCCGCGAGTGCGAGCGTGTGCGGCGCACGGGGGGCTCGGTGGCGCTGGTTATGATCGACCTCGACCACTTCAAGCAGGTCAACGACCGCCACGGCCACGGCGCGGGCGACGTGGTGCTGGCGCGCGTGGGGCGCGTCCTGCGGAACTGCGCCCGTAACATCGACACCACCGCCCGCTTCGGCGGCGAGGAGTTCGCCGTCCTCCTGTGCGACTCGGGCCTGGAGGGCGCAAAGGCGCTCACCGAGCGCTTCCGCCGCCACCTGGCCGAGCTGCGCGTCCCGGTCGCGGGGGGCGGCACCATCACCGTCACCGCCAGCGTGGGCATCGCCGCCGGCACCGACGTCGTCAACCCCGACGCCCTCCTGGAAGCGGCCGACCAGGCCCTCTACAGCGCCAAGTCCGCCGGCCGCGACCGCACCCTCGCCATCCAGCTGGATTCGGAAGTCGCGGCTTAGGGCCCCCACCCCCCGGCCCCCTTCCCCCGCAAGCGGGGGAGGGGGAGAACTGCGTGCGCCGTCGGCATCCGCCCGCCCCTCCTCGATGTCTGCCCCCGTCGTGATCCCCCGTAGGGGCGGCCCCGCGTGGCCGCCCGTGCCCGCCCCGGCTCCGTTGCCCTTTTCGCGCACACCGATCTCGTAGGGGCGCGATTCATCGCGCCCGTCGCCCGCCCGCCCGCGACCCCCGCCCTCGCGCCCCAAACCCGTAGGGGCAGACCCACGTGTCTGCCCACCCTCGCCTGCACCGCGGATTGGCCCACGCGCGCCGATCCGGGGTATTCTCTGTTACAAACCGGCACGCACACGCCGGGCGTGGCCCGGAACCTTCCCGCCCGCCCTGGTGTCCACCAACGCACGCAATCCGTCCCACCGCCGCACCACGCAAAGATGCGAAACAAGCTGTCCTGCGCGGCCGCGCTCCTGGCGGTGCTCCTTGCCGGCGCTACGCAGGCGCAGGTGTTCACGCGCCCGTGGCTCGACTGGCGCACCGTGCGCACCAAGCACTTCGAGGTCCACTACCCCGCCGAGACGTCCGCGTGGACACTGGACGTGGTGTCGCGGCTGGAGGCGGTGCACGACAGCGTGCGGAGCGTGGTGGGGTACGCCCCCGGCCGCCGCGTGCGGATCATCGTCGAGGACCCGTCCGCGTCCGCCAACGGGAGCGCGTACGTGTTCCTCGACGAGCCCACCATCTCGCTGTGGCCCACGCCGCCCGACCCGCGCTCCAACATCGGCCACAACCGCGGGCCGGGCGAGCAGCTCGTCATCCACGAGTTCGCCCACATCGCGCACCTCACCCGGCCCTCGCGCAACCCGCGCGGCGACCTGTGGATGCGCATCCTTCCCGTGCGGCTCGGCCCGGTGGCGCGCAGGGCGCCGCGCTGGGTGAGCGAGGGGTACGCGACGTACATCGAAGGCCGCCTCACCGGCAGCGGACGTCCGCACAGCGCAATCCGCGCCGCGGTGCTTCGGCAGTGGGCGCTGGAGGGGCGGCTCCCCACCTATCCGCAGCTCAGCGCGTCGAACGCGTTCTACGGGCAGAGCATGGCGTACCTGGCCGGATCCGCCTTCCTGGAGTGGCTGGTGGAGCGGCGCGGCGAGGCGAGCCTGGACCAGCTCTGGCGGCGGATGAGCGCGCGCCAGAACCGTTCGTTCGCCACGGCGTTCGCGGGAGTCTACGGCGGCGCGCCGCACGAGCTGTACGGCGCCTTCACCGTGGACGTGACCGCGCGCGCCCTGGAAGCCCGCCGCCAGATCGCGGAAGCGGGCGGCACCGTTGCGGGCGACACCGTGCAGCGCCTCTACTGGGGCACCGGGGACCCGGCCGTCTCCCCCGATGGCGAGCGGATGGCGGTGGTGCTGCGCGGCGCCGCGGGAACGGAGCCGCGCGTGGTGGTGTGGCGCACGCGTGACGAGCCCGGCGACTCCGCCGAAGCCAAGGAGCGCCGCCGCCTCCTGAGCCGCGACTCGCTCGACGTGCCGGACGTGCGCTGGCGCCCGCGCCCCAAGGCCGCGCTCGCCACCCTCCTCCCCGTGGACGGCCGCGGCCACGACTCCCCGCGCTTCATGCCGGACGGCGCGCGCATCCTCCTCGTTCGGCAGGAGCCGATCGGCGGCGGTGCATCGCGCCCCGACCTCTTCCTCTGGAACTGGAAGGAGAAGCGCCTCCGGCGGGTCACGCGCGGCGCCGGCATCCGCCACGCCGATCCGTCTCCTGACGGGCGCAGCGCGGCCGCGGTGCGCTGCGCGGGCGGCGTGTGCGATCTGGTGCGGGTGGATCTCGCAGGCGGCGCGGTCTTCCTGGTCGCGACGGGCGCCCCCGAGCGCGTCTTCTACCGTCCCCGGTGGTCGCCGGACGGCAGCGCCATCGCCGTCTCTGTGCAGGAGCGCGGGCGGTGGCGTGTGGAGCTGGTCGACCCCGCCACCGGCGCTCGCCGCCCCGCCGATCCGGACGATGGCGCGAACCGCTACGACGCATCGTGGCGCCCCGGCGGACGCGACCTGGTGGTGGTCTCCGAGCGCGGCGGCGTCGCCAACCTGGAGCTGCTCGACCCGGTCGCGCGCACCGCCCGCACCTTTACACGGGTGACGGGCGCGGCGCTCGCCCCCGAGGCCACGCGCGGAGGCGAGGTCTTCTTCCTGTCGATGCACGCCGGGGGAATGGACCTCAACCGCATCCGTCCGGACAGCGCGGGCGCGGCGCCGGTCATGCTTCCGGCCACGCTGGCCCCGATCGCGCCTCGCGTCTGGGAGGGCACGCCCGTCGCCATCCCGCGCGCGCCCGTGCCCGAGCCGCGGCGCTACGGGATCGGCCCGCGCATCACGCGCATCCTCCCCATGGCCGGCTACGACACGGACGGCGCGTCGGTGGGCGGGATGATGAGCAGCACGGACCCCATCGGCCGCCTGGCGCTGATGGCGCGGGCCGTCGTCTCGACCGATGACGCCACCGAGGGCGGATCGCTCGCCGCCACCTGGCGCGGATGGCGCCCCGCCGTCACCGCCGAGCTATTCGCGATGGAGCTCCCCGGCTTGCCCGACATCGTGCGCCCGTCGTACCTGGGCGCGACCCTCTCCGCCGATGCGCCGTGGCGCGCGGGCGGGGCCGCGCACCGTCTGCAGGGCGGGGTGTCGGGCGGGTCGCTGGAGGGGGACGAGCGGGTGCTGGGCTTCGCGGAGTACGGCGCCGCTCTAGCGCGCCGCAGGGCGGGCCGCACCCTCATCGCCCGCCTGCGGATGAACGCCGCCGCCGGGAGCACCGCCGGGCTGGGCTGGGCGCGTGGTGTGGGGAGCGCGGGTCTGGCACTGAGCGCCGGGCGGCTCGAGCTGCGCGCGGACGGATCGTACGGACGGGTCAGCGGCGGCGCCCCCGCATTCGAGGCGCTCGCGGCCGGCGGCGGCGCCAACCCGCTCGTGGACGATGCGGCGCTCGCGCAGCGCATCCCCATGCCCGCCGCCCCGTTCGGCGTGGTGGCGGGGCGCGATCTCGCCACCTGGCGCCTGAGCACCCGGGTGGCCGGCGTCACGCCCTACCTGTGGGGCACCACCGCCGACGGCTCGCACTACCGCGTCGCCGGCGTCGAAACCGAGTTCGCCACCGGCTTCAACAACGTGGTGGGGGTGCCGGGGGTGCGCGTTACCGCCGGCCTCGGCGTGCCGCTGGACGAGCCTGGGCGCCACGAGCCGCGCGCGTATTTCTCCGTCACCTACGTGCCCTGAACGGAACGGGGGCGGATGCCGCGCCGGCATCCGCCCCCATCTCGTACTTCGCCGTGTTTGCGGCATGGTTGTAATGCGTGCGCCGTGCGGCACCCCCGGGCGGTGGAGCGGCGGCGGGCACGGGCAGACACGTGGGTCTGCCCCTACGGGAATCTGTGCCGTGGCGCGCGACGGAGCGGGGGCGGGTTATTGCGACGCGGGGGCGTGCGGCATGCGCGGGAACGCAGGCGTGGCCGTCCGAGATCGGTGCGGCGGGCGGGCGATGGAGCGGCGGCGGGCACGGGCAGACACGCGGGTCTGCCCCTACGGGGATTCTGTGCCCTGGGCGGGCGGCGGAGCGCGGCGGGTGTGTACGACGGGGTTGCCTGTGCCACCCGGGCGACGGCGCCGCTGCAGGCACGGTCAGACACGCAGGTCTGCCCCCACGGGGATCTGTGCCGCGGGCGGGCGGTGGAGCGGCGGCGGCCACGGGCGCGATTAATCGCGCCCCTACGGGATCTGTGCGACGCGGGCCGAATTCTCCCCCTCACCCGCCCTGCGCCCCCGCAGGCGGGGGAGGGGGTCGGGGGGAGGGGGCCTCACACCCCGTACCGCGCCACCAGCTCCGCCGGCAGCGCCACGTCGATGCGGCGGCGGGGGGTGTTGTCGAGGGCGTCGTCCTTGGACGAAAAGATCTCGCGGCCGTCCGGCGCGTGGATCACGCAGTACAGGTCGGGGAGCGAGCCGCTCATGCGGTCCTCCAGGTCGGCGAAGTCGGCGGTGGAGTACTCGAAGCGGGCCTCGCCGGCCGAGTCGGTGGTGCCGTCGCCGAGCAGGTCGTCCTGGGAGAAGCGGTCGCTGTCGAAGAGGGAGACCCGCAGGCCGGCAAGGGGGCGGCCGGAGGCTTCGTCCACCACCCTCACCACCGTGGTGTAGTGCGTCATCGTCATCCTTGGCTGGGAGCGGGCGGTGTGCCCGGTCGAGCCAGGAAGCTACGCCCCGGCGGGGGCGCGTCAACGGCTACTCCACGCTGAACTCGCTGCTGGCGACGCCGCGGAACTCCCCGCTGGGTGAGTAGAGAGCCACGTACGACACCACGCGGTACACCCCCGCCTCGCGCACGCTGACGGTGAAGGGCCGGCCTGAGCGTGCCGCCACCTCGATGGGGGTCATCGGGTAGATCGCGTGGCAGATGGCTTCTCCCGCGTTCTCCCATTTACCTCCGACGCGCCGGTCGATCGTCACCGAGGGCCGGTCGCCGCAGGCGCGCAGGTAGACGGCGCTCGCCCGGTCGTTGAGCACCTGGAGCGGCACCGTGGCGTCGCCGGTGGCCGGGTCGCGACGCACCGGGCTCACCTCGGCGGCCACCCAGAGCAGCGGCGGTTCGAACAGCAGATCGTCGCTTTTCTGGCAGGCGGCGAGGAGAACGATCAGGGGAGCGAGAAAGCGGAGTCGCATGGTCGTGGTGGGCGGGGGTGAGTCGATCGGTGCGCCCGAACAACGCCCCTCCCGCTTTCGGTGTGACATGACCTCGCGCGGAGACGCGGAGCCGCAGAGAGAACACCAAGAAAAGCTGTTCTCCGCGGCTTGCGGTTCCCTCCGCGTCTCCGCGTGAGGCTTTTCGCTACGCCAGGTGCGGATACGCCGGCAGCGTAAGGAACGGGATGAACTCGTTCCCCAGCACCAGCTCGTCCAGGAGGGTGCAGGCGGTCGCCAGCTCGGGCGTGGTCACCCCGGACGCGCGCAGACGCTCCATCTCCTCGGTGCGGATGCGGGTGTACACGTCCGGCGTCATCGCGCCGTCGTCGTCCAGCGGCGAGCGCTGGCGGATCCACTGCCAGAGCTGCGCGCGCGAGATCTCGGCGGTGGCGGCGTCCTCCATCAGGTTGTTGATGGCGACGGCGCCGTTGCCGCGCAGCCACGCCTCCAAGTACTGCAGCGCCACGCTCACGTTCAGCCGCACCCCGGCCTCGGTGACGTGCCCGTCCGGGATGCCCGTGCTCAGCAGGTCGCGGGGGCGCACGTTGGCATCGCCCTGCTTCTCCTTCTGGTTGGGCCTCTCGCCCAGCACCCGGTCGAACTCCGCGCGGGCGACCGGCACCAGGTCCGGGTGCGCCACCCAGGTGCCGTCGAAGCCCTGCCCGGCCTCGCGCGCCTTGTCCTCCGTCACCTTCGCCATCGCCACGCGGTTGACCTCCGGGTCGCGGCGGCTGGGGATGAAGGCCGCCATCCCGCCCATGGCGTGCGCGCCGCGGCGGTGGCACGTCTTCACCAGGAGCTCGGCGTAGCACTTCATGAAGGGCACGGTCATGGTGACCTGCACCCGGTCCGGCAGCACGAAGTCGGCGCGCTTCCTGAACTTCTTGATGACGCTGAAGATGTAGTCCCACCGCCCCGCGTTGAGCCCCGCGGCGTGGTCGCGCAGCTCGTACAGGATCTCGTCCATCTCGAACGCGGCCAGGATCGTCTCGATGAGCACCGTGGCGCGGATCGTCCCGTGCGGAACGCCGAGCTGCTGCTGAGCGAAGGTGAAGACGTCGTTCCAGAGCCGCGCCTCGCGGTGCCCCTCCAGCTTGGGGAGGTAGAAGTACGGCCCCGAGCCCCGCTCCAGCAGCTCCCGTGCGTTGTGGAAGAAGTGCATCCCGAAGTCGAAGAGCGAGGCGGACACCGGCTCCCCGTCGACCTGGACGTGCCGCTCGGCGAGGTGCCACCCGCGCGGGCGCACGATGAGCACGGCCAGCTTCTCGCCCAGCCGGTACTCCTTGCCGCCACTGGAGAAGGTGAGGGTGCGGCGCACGGCGTCCTGCATGTTGGCGTGCCCCTCCACCACGTTCTTCCAGGTGGGGGAGAGGGCGTCCTCGAAGTCGGCCATGAAGCACGACGCGCCCGAGTTGAGGGCGTTGATGACCATCTTGGCGTCGGTGGGCCCGGTGATCTCCACGCGCCGGTCCTGCAGGTCGGGGGGAGTGGGCCCCACGCGCCAGTCGCCCTCGCGCACCGATGCCGTCTCCTCGAGGAAGACGGGCTCCACGCCGGCGTCCAGCTCAGCCTGGCGCGTGTCGCGGGCGCGCAGCAGCTCCTCGCGAACGGGGTTGAAGCGGCGGTGCAGCGCGGCCACGAACTCCAGCGCCTCGGGAGTGAGCACGCGCGCGCTCGCCGGAGAGTCCTCGCCCATCACCCGCACGCCCTTCGTTCCCAGCGCATCCACCGTAGACATGCCTCGTTCCTCCCGCGGGGGGTGATCGGTTCAGCGCAGGGCGCACGCAATCATACTGCCGCGCGCGCCATACCGCGAACGACTGATGGTCTCACGCAGAGGCGCAGAGACGCAGGAGGGCCCAACCGCAAGGCAGCAGAGAGCTGCTCGGCGTTCTCTCAGCGCCTCTGCGTCTCCGCGTGAGCCCGCAGTTTCTTGATCCATTTCCATCCGTATGCCGCCAGATTGGAATGCTGGATTGCTACACGTGCTGGCGGTAGAAGGGCGGTACACTGACGCCGGGAGGTGTACAGAAGGTACCCGGCATGAGCCAATTCGGGGATACATTTACGGACACCGGCACCACACGAAAGTGCACGCGAAAACCTCTCCGGAGCGCATTTGAACCCGCGATTGCTTTGGGACTTGCCGTGCGCCGCGCGATGCTGTATTCTGCTGCCGGAGTGAGGCTCAGAGCGGGAAAAGACTATGGCGTGCCTTGGGTTTGAGCGTTAGCATACGAACGCTCCGACCGCCCCGCACACGGCACCCCATCCCTCCGCAGAGCCACTCTATGCGATCCAAGCGGATGACACCCCCCGTTCGCCGCACCACCCGTCGCTGGCGGACGCCACCCGCCATTACCCACGGCGGCGAAGCGTTCGAAGGCGTGGGGGTGCTCGAAGAGATCAAGGACCCACTTGGGGCGCTGCTGTGGCAGGTCGTGCGCGACGTGTACCTCTGGGGATCGCTTCCGCCCGACGAGCGCGGCGAAGTCTTCGTCCCGGGGGCGGACGGGGCGCTCCTGGCGATGCTGCGCGACGCGGAAGTGGAGGTGCAGCTCGAGACGCCGCTGATGGGGCTGGTGAGGCTGGTGGGCGCGCCGGGGACGGCGCGGCCGGAATCGGTGGCCATGGCGTGCCAGCACGTCGCCGCCTGGGCCGACGGCAACGGCTACTCCGCCACCTCCATCGCCTTCGCGCAGGCCGCCGCGGCCGCCATCCCCACGGACGCGTCGGCGGCGTACGCGGTGGGGCGCCTGGCCCGCCGCCGCGCGGAGTACGCCCGTGCCGAGACGTGGTTCAGGCGCGCCATCGCCCTGGCGCGGCAGAGCGGGGACTGGACGTCGTACGCGCTGGCCTTCTCCGGGCTGGGGAACCTGTACGTGCACCGCGGCAACTTCCCGGCGGCGCGCCGCTTCCACATCCGCGCGCTTCGTGCGGCCCGGCGCCACTCGCTCCGGCAGATCCAGGGTGGCGCGCTGCACGACCTCTTCGTGATCGCGGCGGGGGGCGGCAACGCGGCGGAGGCGGAGAAGCTGGCGCGCGCGGCGTTCGAGGCGTACGGGGCCGATCACCCCCGCCTCCCCGTGCTGGCGCACGACATCGCCTACCTGTGGGTGGAGCAGGGGCACTTCGGGCCGGCGCTCACCGTGTTCGAAGCGCTCCTCCCGCACCTGCGGAGGCACGAGGACCGGATGGTGGGGCTCGCCAACATCGTGCGCGCCGCCGCCGGCGCGGGCGACCGGCGCCGCTTCGACGAGGCGTGGGACGAGGTGTGGGACGGGCTCGCCCGCAACGAGCACACGGAGAACGCCGCCCAGGTGCTCCTCGAGCTGGCCCACGGCGCCGCCCACGCCGGCGAGTTCGAGCGCGCCGAGCGCGCCGCCGACCGCTCCGCCCGCGCGGCCCGGGAGCGCGGCGAGGCCAAGGTGCTCCTGAGCGCCGAGGCGGTGGTGGAGTCGGCCCGGCGCTCGCGGGCGGCCCGCACCCGCGCCGAGTCCCCGGCCCGCGCCGCCGTCCACGAGGAGTCGGACGCCTTCGCCGCCGACCTCGCGCGCTCGCTGCACGCATCGCTGGTGTCCCGCTGAACCCCTTCGCCCTTCACCCGGCCCGTGCCCCATGAAGATCGCCGCCCGTCCACTGCTGGTGCTGCACAGCGACGAGAGTTTCCGCGAGCGCGTCCGCAAGGTCGCGGGGAAGGAGTACACCTTCCAGTCGGTCCCCGACTGGCCGTCGCTGGAGGACGCGGTGCGCGATTCTCCGCCCTCCGCCCTGGTGGTGGTCAACCCGTACGAGGAGGCGCAGGGGCAGCGCGCCCTCTCGCCCGCGCTCAAGAACCTCCTGGTGGAGTTCCCCTCGATGCCGGTCTTCGCCGCGCTGGAGGTGAGGGCGGACCGGGTGGAGGACCTGCGCACGCTCGGGAAATGGGGGGTGGTGCAGGTGATCTCCATCGCCCACGACGACACGCCGGACGCGCTGGTGCACCGCTTCCGCGCCTCGCAGGGCCGCCCCCTGAAGGCGCTCCTCGAGCAGGTGCTCCCGGCGGACACTCCGGGGCGCGCCCGCGCCATCGTGGACGCGGCGGCCGAGGTGGTGGCGGTGGGCGGGCACGGGCGCGACCTGGCCCGGCAGCTCCACCTCTCGCGCCGCACCCTGCTGCGCTGGTGCGAGCGCGCGGAGCTGCCGCCCCCGCGCAAGCTGCTGGCGTGGATGCGCATCCTCCTGGCCGCCGAGCTGCTGGATGACCCGGGGCGCACGGTGCTCTCGGTGGCCCACGCCTGCGGCTACTCGTCGGACAGCGGGCTGCGCCGCGTGACGCAGAAGTTCGTGGGCGCCAGCCCCACCGAGCTGCGCCGCCGCGGCGCCTTCGCGCGCTCGTCGAAGGTGTTCGTGGAGGTGCTGGCGCGCTACCGTTCGGGGCAGGTCACGACCTGAGGGCCCCACCCCCAGCGTCGCTCCGCGACGCATCCCCCTCCCCCAAAACTGCCTGGGGGAGGGGGGTTCGCACGGATCTGTGCGCGTAGGCGGGGGCCGGGGCACGCGGGGTCCCCCTCTCCCCGGCCCTCTCCCCCGCGAGCGGGGGAAAGGGTGCACTCCGTCCACGCCAACGCCTCGCCCGCGCCCGGCGCCCCTCTCTCCACACCGAATTCGTAGGGGCGGACCTGCGTGTCCGCCCACCCTCGCCGCTACACCGTTTCCAGGCCACGCACGCCGATCCCCGTAGGGGCCGCCCCACGTGGCTGCCCGTGTTCCGCCTCGCGCCGAACCCCGCTTCCGCACACCGATCTGCCAAGCACCAACGGCCGCGCCCGTCCCGCAGTCTACGCGGTACGAGCCGGCTTCAGCCGCCTTCGCGTGGTTCCAGCCGGGGGCTTCAGCCCCCGGCGATTCGGCGCGAACCCAACCCCCTCGAAGCCTGCGAAGGCAGGCTTCCCGCCGTTGTTGCAGCGGTTTCAACCGCCGGGGCTGCCCACATCCGGACCCCCACCATCCTGACCACCCCCACCCACCCCCTCCAGCAACCCCCTCACCACCTCCACATCCTCCGCCGCCTCCAGCCGCCCGAAGTGCTCGAGCGCATCCTCCAGCGCCTCCCGCGCCTCCGCGACGCGTCCGGTATCCCGCAGCAGCACCCCGCGATCCCGCTGCACCTCCGCGCGCAGAAGCGCATCCTCGTGCTGCAGCGCGATCGCGAGCGCCTCATCCAGCCGCGCCTCCGCCTCCACGTCGTCCCCGCCGGCGCGGGCGGCGGAGGCCATCACCCGCACCGCGCCGGCGTAGCCCGTGGGATCGCCGATGCGGCGGAAGCGCTCGCCGGCGCGCTCCGCAAGCGACATCGCCAGCCGCCCGTCGCCGCCGCGGATGCGCAGCTCGGCGCGCTCCACCTCGGCCAGCGCGATCACGTCCTCGCTCTCCGTGGCCTCGGCAAGCTCCATGGCGCGGCGGTAGTGCGCGTCGGCGTCGTCGTTCCGCTTCAGGTCGCGGAAGGAGATGCCCAGGTTGTAGTGCGTCTGCGCCAGGCCGCGCCGGTTGCCCACGCGCGTGTAGCCGGCGAGGGCGCGCTGGTAGAAGGTGAGCGCCGCCTCCCGCCGTCCTCCCACGTTCGCCACCACGCCCAGCCCGTTGGCGGCGCGGGCCACGTGGTCGTCGTCGCCCCAGTCGGTGGAGTAGCTGAGCAGCTCCTCCCACCGCGTCGCGGCGTCGGGAAGGCGCCCCGCCTCGAAGTGCGTCATCCCCAGCAGGTTCACCACCTCCAGCACGAGCCGCCGGTTTCCCGTGCGGCGCGCCTCCGGCTCCACCTGCGCGGCCACCCGCAGCGCCGTCCCCGTGTCCCCCACGCGGCGGCAGGCGTCCGCGAAGAGGAAGCCCAGCTCGGGCTCCGCCACGAACGCCGCCTCCGGCACGCCGCGAAGGCGGGCCGCCAGCCCCAGCCAGTCGCGCCGCGCCGCGAGGGCGCGGGCGTCGGCCAGCTCGGTGGAGGGGGAGGGGGTGGTCACGATCGGCTCAGTTCGAGGCCATCGCGTACTTCGTGAACCCCTGCAGATCGGCGCGCACCTCGTCCAGCTCCGCGTCGCGCACGGTGCCGATCCGCACCCACGGCTGCCCGTCCGTCTCCTGGCGCCAGATCGCCAGGCGCGAGCGCTCGTC
>DASVTZ010000262.1 GCA_036387335.1 Longimicrobium sp. | reverse complement strand
GCTCCAGCGCCTCCAGCGCGTGCGCGCCGGACACGGTGATGCCGTAGAACGCCACGCGGTCGCGCGAGCGGTGCTGCTGGAGGCGCACCACGTCCCCCAGGGCGCGGTGGAACGCTTCGGCTTCGTCGTGGAGGGGTGATTCCATGGGGAGGGCCCGGTTGGTGGATGCAACCGATGGTACCCTGCCGCACCCCGCGAGTCAACGGGGTAGTGGTCGCCGCCGATCACCGCCCCCGGCTGGAACGACGGGAAGGCGGCTGAAGCCCGACTGGAGAGACGCGGAACTCAACCCGGAGTCCGCGAAGGCGGACTTTGTGCTGTTGTTGCAGCGAGTTCACTCGCCCGCCCCGGGCTCAGCTCCCCAGGCGGCGCTGTTCCTTGGCGGCGCGGCGGAGCTCGCGGTGGCGCTGGCGGGCGTCGCGGGCGGACTCGCCGGGGAGGCGGACGCTCACTTCCACGCCGCCCATCAGGGCAAAGCCGCCGACGCGCAGGACCGGGGCGTCCGGCGGCGGCGGGTCCAGCGTGCGGCTGTGCTCTTCGAATCCGCCCATCAGCGCGATCCCGTTCATCTCCACGCGCACGCCCGGCGGCACGACGACCTCCACCCCGCCCATCCAGGCGAAGACGTTCAGCTCGGTGATGCCGGGGGGCATGCGCGCCTCGCGGAAGTCCAGCTCGGCGCCCCCCATCACCGCGATCACGTTGAGCTGGCGCGAGGGGGTCCAGGCTCCCTTGCGCGTGGCGCCCGCCATCACCGCCACGATCGTCTGCTGCGGCGAGACCTGCGACGGATGCGCGAGCTGCATTCCCGCGACGGAGATCGGCTCGGGGACGCGCGCGGCGGGGATGTCCGCGGTCAGGGCGCGGAGCTGGTCCACGGTGGAGGCGCGCTGGGCCTCGTCCAGGCGCGACTGGAGCTGGTCGGCGTCGATGTGCTCGAGCGCGAAGCCGCGGCAGAGCTCGGCGATCGTGCGCTCGCGCGTCTGCTCCAGCGGCACGGGGTGGAGCGGCTCGGGACGTGACATGGCGCTTCGCGGGCTGGGGCGGTTCTCGTGTGCGGACGCTTCCGGGGGACGCAACGTAGAGGCCGCTCCGGGGCGCAACAAGCCCGCCGGGCATGGTCGTTGCGCGATGCGGCCCCACCTGATTTACTCGTTACCACTCCAGGAAGGGGAATTCCAATGCGAATCCGCAGATCGCTTGCCACGCTGGCGCTGGTGATGGGTGCGCTGTCGGCAGGGTGCACGGCGAAGGTGGAGGACGAGGGCAAGCTCCCCGACGTGGAGGTGAAGGGCGGCGAGGCGCCGAAGGTGGACGTCGATCCCGCGCAGGTCAACGTCGGCGCGGACACCAACACGGTGGTCACGCCCACGGTGGACGTGAAGCCCGCCGAGGGGAACAAGCAGTAGCGATGGCCCGGGCGCAGGCGGGGGCCTCCGGGCTGCCCGCCTGCGTCTTCTTGAGGACATACACCCCTGTCTCTGGGGATGAGGAGCGGATCGATGCAAAAGTGGACGGCGGCCGCGCTGATCGTGGCCGTGCTGATGGGTGCGGGGTGCAGGGGAAAGGCGCAGGGCGCGAACCGCGGCGGCGCGGCGGGCTCCGACGCCGGGGGCGGCACGACGGCCGCGGCGGGCGGCGGCGCCCCGGCGGACGAGGAGACCGTCCCCGGCGGCTTCACCGTGGACACGCAAAAGGTGGAGAACCCCAAGGGCGCCGGGCAGGCGGTCAACGAGCCCGACTGATCGCCGCCCGTGCGATGAGGATCGAGCCGCTCGGGGACAGCGCCGTCCAGATCGTCCTGGGGGATGCCCCCGACGAGCCGACCCGCCGTCGCGTCGCGGCGGCTTCGCGGCGCCTGGCCGAGTCCCGCCTCGTCGGCCTGATCGAATGCGTCCCCGGCTTCACCTCGCTCACCATCCACTACGATCCGGTCCAGCTTCCCCCGTGGCTGGATTCGCTGGCGCACCTCTTCGACGAGCTGGACGAGCTCGCGGGCGACGACGGTTGGCTCGTGGAGATCCCCGTCTGCTACGGCGGCGACTTCGGGCCGGACCTGGAATCGCTCGCATCGCTGCACGGGCTCACCCCGGACGAGGTCGTCGCACTCCACGCGGCGGGCAACTACCGGGTGCACCTGATCGGCTTCGTCCCTGGCTTCCCGTACCTGGGCGGCCTGGACGCGAAGCTCGCCACGCCGCGCCGCGAATCGCCGCGCACGGTCGTGCCCGCGGGGAGCGTGGGGATCGGCGGGGCGCAGACGGGCGTCTATCCGGTGGAGTCGCCGGGCGGGTGGCAGCTGATCGGGCGCACGCCGCTGCGTCTCTTCGATGCGCATCGCGACCCGCCCGCCCTCCTGCGCGCGGGCGACCGCGTCCGGTTCGTGCCGGTGGATGCCGAAGCGTTCCGGCGGCTGGAGCACGGCGCGTGATCGAGGTGCTCCGCGCGGGGCTCTTGACGACGGTCCAGGACCTGGGCCGCACCGGCTTTCAGGACCAGGGCGTGCCCGTGGGCGGCGCCGCGGACCCGGTTGCTCTGCGCATCGCCAACCTGCTGGTGGGGAATGCGCAGGGCGCGGCGGGGCTGGAGATGACGCTCGCCGGGCCGCGGCTCCGCTTCGCGCGCACGGCGCTCATCGCGCTCGGCGGCGCGGGGATGACGGCCGATCTCGACGGCGTGCCGATCCCGTTCTGGCGGCCCGTGCGTGTGCGTGCGGGGGAAACGCTCGGCGTTCGAGGGGCGCGCACCGGGTGCCGGGCCTACCTCGCGTGCGCGGGCGGGATCGCGGTGCCGCCCGTGCTCGGCAGCCGCGCCACGTATCTGCCCTCCGCGTTCGGCGGGTTCGAGGGGCGCGCGCTGCGGACCGGCGACCGGCTGCCGATCGGCAAAGCGAGCGCGCAGTCGGCCGCCGTGCGTACCGCGATCGAGCGAGAGGGGCGGAGGAACGGGGTCGCATCGTGGCGCGTTGCCCCGAGCGCGCTCCCCGCCTACCGCGCCGAGCCCGAGCTGCTGCTGATCCCGGGGAGCCACACCGATGCGCTCACCGAATCGTCGCGGGCGCGGCTCTTCTCCGAACGCTTTCGCGTGAGCCAGCATTCGGACCGCATGGGGTGCAGGCTGGAGGGGCCGGCGCTGGTGCTCTCCGCTCCCATCGAGCTGACCAGCGAGGGTGTAGCGCCGGGCACGGTTCAGCTTCCGCCCGGCGGCTCGCCCATCGTGCTCATGGCGGATGGCGGCACCACGGGCGGCTATCCGCGCATCGGCCACGTGGCGACGGTGCACCTCCCACTCCTGGCGCAGCTTCGCCCCGGCGACCACCTTCGCTTTCGTATGACGACGCTGGAGGAAGCGCACCGGCTTCTTCGTGCGCGAGAGCTCGCCCTCACCCTGCTCGCGGACGCCCTTCGTCTGCGCAGCGCGGGAATCTGAACGACGGGTCTCACGCGGAGGCGCGGAGGCGCCGAGAACTGCAACTGCAGGGCTCACACAGAGACACAGAGACACAGAGAAAGAACAGCAAAAGGGGTTCTCTGTGGTTGTAGTTCTCTCTGCGTCTCCGCGTCTCCGCGTGAGATGCGGTTTGGCTTACATGAGACCTCGGATGAATCGCACGATCGACCTCAATTGCGATCTGGGAGAGAGCTTCGGCGCCTACAGGATGGGCGACGATGCGGGGGTGCTCCCGTTCGTGACCTCGGCCAACGTGGCGTGCGGCGCGCATGCGGGTGATCCTTCCGTGATGCGCCGCACCGTGGCCGCCGCGCTGGAGCACGGGGTGGCGATCGGCGCGCATCCGGGACTTCCGGACCTGGCCGGCTTCGGGCGGCGCGAGATGAGGATCTCGCCCCAGGAGGCGTACGACCTGGTGTTGTACCAGGTGGGCGCGCTCGCCGCCTTCGCCACGGCCGCCGGCACCAGGCTGCGCCACGTGAAGCCGCACGGCGCGCTCTACAACATGGCCTGCGCCGATGCCGCCCTCGCGGAGCCGATCGCCCGCGCCGTCCGCGACCTCGACGCGCGGCTCATCCTCTTCGGCCTGCCGGGAAGCGAGCTGCAGCGCGCCGCGGAGGGCGCCGGGCTCCGCTTCGCGCGCGAGGCCTTCGCGGACCGGGGATACGCGGCGGATGGCTCCCTCGTCCGCCGCGGCGCGCCGGGGGCGATGATCGAGGATGCGGACGATGCGGTGCGGCGCGCGGTGGAGATCGCGTCGGAGGGGCGCACCCGGACGGCGGATGGGGGCGAGCTCCGGCTGGCGGCGGATACCATCTGCATCCACGGCGACCGGGCCGATGCCGCTCTTTTCGCGCGCACCCTGCGTGAAGGGCTGGAAAGGAGCGGCGTGCGGGTGGCGGCACCCCTGAGCGGAGGCTGAGCGTGGAGCAGCGAGAACGGCGGAGCGCGCTCGTCGGCGCGGCGTTCCTGATGGCGACCTCCGCCATCGGGCCGGGTTTCCTCACCCAGACGGCCGTGTTCACCGGCAAGCTGGGGGCGAGCTTCGGCTTCGTCATCCTGGCGTCGGTCATCCTCGACGTCGGCGCGCAGCTCAACATCTGGCGCGTGATCGCCGTGGCGGAGCGGCGCGCGCAGGACATCGCCAACAGGGTGGCGCCGGGGCTGGGGACGCTCCTCGCCGTGCTGGTGGTGCTCGGCGGGCTCATCTTCAACATCGGCAATGTGGCGGGGGCCGCGCTGGGGCTGCAGGCGCTCTTCGGGATGCCACTCGCGATGGGGGCGCTGGCCAGCGCGGGTGCGGCGGTCGGTCTCTTCCTCTTTCGCGACGCCGGCCGAGCGATGGACCGCTTCGCGCAGGTGCTGGGGTTCGTGATGATCGCCCTCACCCTGTACGTGGTGGCGACTTCGCGGCCGCCGTTCGGGGAGGCGGTCCTCCGCTCCGTGGCGCCGCTGAAGCTGGACTGGGTCGCGGTGGTGACGCTGGTGGGCGGGACGGTCGGCGGCTACATCACCTTCGCCGGCGGGCACCGGCTGCTCGACGCGGGGATCTCCGGGCGCGCCGCGCTCCCCGAGGTCTCGCGCAGCGCCGTGACCGGCATTCTCGTCACCAGCATCATGCGGGTGGGGCTCTTCCTGGCGGCGCTGGGCGTGGTCTCCGCCGGCTACACGCTGGACCCCGCGAACCCGCCCGGCTCCGTCTTCCAGCACGCCGCGGGGGAGGTGGGTCTGCGGCTCTTCGGGCTGGTGATCTGGTGCGCGGCGGTGACTTCCATCGTCGGCGCGAGCTACACCTCCGTCTCCTTTCTCCGCACCCTGAGCACGCGCGTGGAGGCGCGGCAGCGCACCGTAATCATCCTCTTCGTCGTCCTCTCCACTGCCGTCTTCCTGGCCGTGGGGCGCCCCGTGCAGCTCCTGGTCGCCGCCGGCGCCGCCAATGCGCTCGTCCTGCCGCTCGCTCTCGGCGCGATGCTCGTGGCCGCGCGCCGCATCGCCATTGTCGGCGACTACCGGCACCCGGCCTGGATGTCCGTGTTCGGCTGGGCCGTAGCGATCGCGATGGCGGTGATGGCCGTGTATACCATCGTGACGACGGTGGCGGGGATGTGGTAGGGGGGCCCCCTCCCCCGCTCGTTCCTCGCGGCCCCTCCCCCAAAACTGCCTGGGGGAGGGGCGGTTCGCAGGCGTTGGTGCAGGGTGGGCGGGTTCGGTCCCGCGGAGGGCACGGGCAGCCACGTGGGGCTGCCCCTACAAGGATCGGGGTGAACCAAGCGGGGGTCGCGGTGCGGGAAAAGGTGGGCAGACACGTGGGTCTGCCCCTACCGGGTTCTGTGCGCGGGGCGAAGGTCGCGGCACGCGGGGGACGGGCGCGATGAATCGCGCCCCTACCGGATCTGCGCGGGCGTACAGGGTGTTCTCCCCCTCCCCCGCCCTGCGCCCCCGCAGGCGGGGGAGGGGGCCGGGGGGTGGGGGCCAGCCGACCCAAGCCCCCTCTCTCGATAACAGAGGGCGCAGCGCTCTCCTGTTATCGGGAGAGGGGGCAGGCGAGTGTAACGAGACGGGGGTGAGGGCCTACCCCACCGCCTCCAGCTCCGCCCACCTCGCGTAGAGCGCATCCACCTGCTCGCTGGCCTCGCGGAACTGGGCGGTCACGCGCTGCACCTCGTCGTTGCCGGTGGCGTACAGGCCTGGGTCGGCGAGGCGGGACTCGAGCTCTTCCTTGCGGGCCTCGGCCTTCATGATCGCTTCCTCCATCCCCTCCAGCTCGCGCTTCTCCTTGTAGCTCAGCTTGCGCTCGGTGGACGGGCGGGCGGGAGCGCCGGGGGTGGACTTGCGCGCGGCGGGGGCGGCGGCCGCGGCGGCTTCGGACTCGCGCTGCTCCTTGAGGCGGCGGTACAGGTCGTAGCCGCCCGCGTGGCGGCGCAGCTCGCCGTTCCCCTCGAAGGCGATTAGGCCCGTGGCGACCTTGTCCAGGAAGAAGCGGTCGTGCGTCACCAGGAGCACGCAGCCGGGGTAGTCGGAGAGGACGTCCTCCAGCACCTGGAGCGTGACGAGGTCCAGGTCGTTGGTGGGCTCGTCCAGGATCAGCAGGTTCGCCTCGCGCAGGAAGAGGCGGGCGAGGAGGAGCCGGTTCTTTTCGCCGCCGGAGAGCGACTTGATCTTCTGGCGCTGCTGCGGGACGGGGAAGAGGAACGTTTCCAGGTGCGAGCGCAGGTGGATGCGCTCGCCGCCCACCACCACCCAGTCCTGCTCGGCGGCGGCCTCATAGACGGTATTCTCGGGATCCAGCTCCTCGCGGCGCTGGTCGAAGTAGGCGATGTGCGTGTTCTTGCCCAGCTCCACCTCGCCGGCGTCGGGAGGCTCGGTGCCCATGATGATGCGCAGGAGCGTCGTCTTCCCCGCCCCGTTCGGCCCGATGATGCCGATGCGCTCCCCCGCCTGCAGGATGGTGCTGAAGTCGCGCACCAGCGTGTGGCTCCCGAACGCCTTGCGGATGCCGTGGAGGTTCAGCACCGTGCGCCCCAGCCGCGGCGCGTCCGCCATCGCGATCTCGACGGCGGTGCGCGTGGGGAGGCGCTTGTCGCGGTGCTCGGCCTGCAGGTCGTCCAGACGGTTGATGCGCGCCTGCTGCTTTCCCGTGCGCGCGCTGGGCGAGCGGCGCACCCAGGCCAGCTCCTTCTCCAGGAGGCGGCTGCGCTTGTCGGCCTCGACGGCCAGGCGCGCGGTGCGCTCGGCCTTGGCTTCCAGGTACTCGGTGTAGCCGCCGGGAAAGGCGGTCAGCTCGCCGGGGGTGACCTCGATCATCCGGGTGACCACGCGGTCCAGGAAGTAGCGGTCGTGGGTGATGAGCATCACCGCGCCGGGGTACTCGCGCAGGTGCCCCTCCAGCCAGAGCGTGGTGTCGGCGTCCAGGTGGTTGGTGGGCTCGTCCATTAGCAGGAGCTCGGGCTGCTGCAGGAGGACGCGCGCCAGCGCCACCCGCTTCCGCTCGCCCCCGCTCAGACCTTCCACCGGGCGCTCCCAGCGGTCCACCTGCAGGCGCGTGAGGATCGCCTCCATGCGGTGCTCGTGGTCCCATCCGCCCAGCGCGTCGATGCGGGCTGCCAGCTCTCCCTGCCGCGCGAGGAGCCGGTCCGTGTCGCCCTCGCCGCGGGTGAGGCGGCCGCCGACGTCGTGGTACGCGGCGATGGCCTCGTTCAGCTCCGGCGTGCCCCCGGCGGCAGCGGTGAGGATGGTGGCGCCCGTCTCGAACTCCGGCTCCTGCTCCAGGTAGCCGACGCGCATCCCGCGCTGGAAGGCGAGCGTCCCGTCATCGGGCGGCTCCATGCCGCCGATGATGCGGAAGAGGGTGCTCTTTCCCGACCCGTTCACCCCGATGAAGCCCACCTTCTCGCCCTCGTCGATGGCGAAGGAGACGCCGTCGAAGAGGACGCGGGGGCCGAAGCTCTTGTGCAGGTTCTGGACGTTGACGACGTTCATGCTCGCTCGATGGATGGGATCGCCGGGTTGGCGCAGCCCAAGAGTACACGCCCGCCCCCTCCCGGTTCAACCCGCCGGGAACTCGCGAGGCTCCGGGCGGTATCGTGAACGGGCCGTCGTCTGTTTCTTGCACGGGGATGATGCCGGGACCGGAAACCCCGCAAAGCGCTGGATCGCCATGCTGATGATGTGGTTGCTGTTCTTCTTTTTGGCGTTCGGCGCGAAGGCGCTCCTCGCCGTGGTGATGATCTTCCTGGTGCTGGATTCGGAGCGCGACTGCGCGAGCTGCGCGACCGAGACGCTCCCCCTCCAGATGACCGGGTGGGGCCGCGTCATGTCGGTGCTCAGCCTGGGCTACGTGCAGCGGCGCTGGTGCCCGCGGTGCGGCTGGGAAGGGCTAACCCGGACGGGGCGGATGAAGGGCGTGGGCGCGCCGTCGTCGTCGGGGGCGCCGTCGCTGCGCTGAACGGCGGGGCTCACGCGGAGACGCGGAGACGCGGAGACACGGAGAGAACTTCGAGTGCTGGACTGAAACTTTCGGCGCCCCGCCCATTCAGGCGGGGCGTCGTGTCGTTGGTGAGCGGCGGTGTGTCCTCGCGCACGGACAGCGGGGGAATCGCGCGGATTCGCGGTGGACGAGGGAAGCCGTTGCGGCGCATCCACATCGGTGGTGAGGGACGGGTGTTCCGGGATGAGGCCCCGCGCTTGCCCTGGGGTGAACCGTCCGCATTCATCCGTTTCCTTCCGTCCCACGCGCTTCCATGATCTCCCGCCGCATCCTCCTCGCCGCGCTCAGCGCGATCCTCTCCGCGTCCGCCGCCGCGGCGCAGACCGCCGTCGTCCAGGGGCACGCCCTCGCAAACGACGGCACGCCGGTTCCGCTCTCCGTCGTACGCCTTCTTCCGTCCACCGGTGGCCAGGGGCGCACCGTGCTGACCGACGCGCGCGGCGCCTTCCGCTTCGACACCGTGGCCGCGGGCAGCTACCGCCTGCGCATGGAGCGCATCGGCTACACCGCGCCGCCCTCCGCCTCCTTCACCGTGGCCGACGGCGCGACGAGCGAGCAGACGCTGCGCGCCGCACTCCAGGCGGTGGTGCTGGAGGGAGTCTCCACCGGCCGCCCCGCGTGCTACACAGGCGACCGCCTGGCCGAAGCCCCCGCCGTGCAGGCGCTCTGGCGCGAGGCGGTGAAGGGCGTGGAGCAGCGCCGCACCTTTGCTGCACAGTACGCCTACCGCTACAACCAGCGTACGCGCGGAACGGCCCACCTGCGCCTGCTGCGCGACAAGCGCATCAACAGCGACACCACCATCATCGTGCACCCCGACTCCGCCCGCGCGCGGCGTGCCCGTGCGGTGGCGGCGGGCGACACGGCGCAGAGCAAGTCGCTCAACATCAAGGTGCCCAGCGAGCTTACGCTGCTGCGCGACGACTTCCTGGTGGGCCACTGCCTGGAGGCCAACCCGCAGCTCGACTCGACGGGCGCCTGGACGCTGCGATTCAGGGCGCTGCGCACCGCGCGCGGCACGCTCAACCTCTCAGGCGCGCTGCGGCTGGACTCGCGCACATTCGCCGTGCGCCAGATCGAGTTCCGCTACCTGGATGGGCGGCGGGAGTGGGCGTCCGGCACCCTGAACTTCGGCGAGGTGTCGACACCGTTCGGCCCCGTGCGCCTGCCGCGCTCCGCCCAGGCGCGCGCCAACCCCGACGGCCCTATGGGCATGGTGCTTACGGAGCTGGAGGGAACCGTGGAGTTCCACAGCTACCGCGCCTTCGAAAAGGTGCGCTGACGGAAGGCGACTGGGGAATGGGGAATGGGGAATGGGGAACCGGATCCCTCTCGCGTTCTCTCCCCGCGTCTCCGCGCCTCCGCGTGAGACCCGCCGTTCCCGCCCGGGACCGAGCGCAAGTGCATGCGAGAGCGCACGTAAACGGGGGAGACGCATGCGCTTGCAGGCGGTAGGTGGCTCGCTTCTTGCCCGCCGGGGCACACCATCCGCGGGCCCGGACAACGGCCGCCCCTCCCCCCACGCACCACCGATCCGCCCCGGCGGAGGTGAGAAACGTGACCTCGGCAGATCCGAATCAAACGATCCTGGTGGTGGACGACAACCTGGACAACGTGGAGATCCTCCGCGCCTTCCTGGAATCGCGCGGCTACACCATCGCCGAGGCGAGCGACGGAAAGTCGGCGCTGGCCAAGATGGAGACCGTCAAGCCCGCCCTGGTGCTGCTGGACGTGATGATGCCGGGCATGGACGGCTGGCAGGTGTGCCGCGCCATCAAGAACCACCCGGAGTTCGGCGGCACCACCAAGGTGGTGATGGTGACGGCGAAGGGCGCCTTCGAAGACAAGTTCGAGGGCCTCCGCTCCGGCGCGGACGACTACGTGGTGAAGCCGGTGGACTTCAAGGACCTGCTCGCCAAGGTGCAGCGGAACCTCGCGGCCCAGGGGGGCGCGGCGTGAGGATCGTAGGCTACGTACGCGACGAGGGGCTGCAGGCGGCCGTCGAAGGGGCCGCGACCGCGATGGGCGCCGAGCTCACCCTGCTGCAGGCCGGCGAAACGGGGGCCGCGGGCGCGGAGGCGCTCACCGCCGCCCTCCGCACACACCCGGACGTGGCGCTGGTGGAGCCCCGCGCCGACCTCCTGGCCACCGTCCGCGACGAGACGGGTGCGCGCGGCATCTGCATGCTGGTGGCGTGCAGCACCGACGACGAGGTACGCCGCGCCGTCGCCGCGCGGGCGGACGACTGGCTCTTCCTCCCCACCACGGCGGAGGAGGTTGCGTCGCGCGTGTGGGCGGTGAGCCAGCGCACGCGCCGCGGCGAGGGCCCCACCGACCACGCGCAGGCCGCCGAGCACCTGCGCTACGAGGAGCTCCTCTTCGACCGCTCCACCGGCTTCCCCACGCTTCCCGTGATGCTGGAGCAGGGGCGCGACATGCTGGAGCGGCGCGGGCGGATGACGGTGCTCTACATCCAGTTCGTGCGCTACAGCAAGCTGGAGGAGATCTACGGCTGGGAAAAGCTGGACGAGGTGCTGCAGACCACCGCCAACTCGGTGCGCGAGTTCTACGACCGGCGGCGCAGCAAGGAGGAGTCGCTCCTGATGGTGTCGCACACGGGCGACGACGACTTCATCTTCTTCACCGACCTGCCGGACCCCGTCTCCGAAGCCGAGCAGCGCATCAACGAGCTGGCCACGGAGCTGGAGGGGCACGTGCGCGCGCGGCTGGAGGGGGAGCACGGCGAGGACGTGGCGGGGCTGTTCGAGATCTACATCGGCTCCGCGACACTCTTTCGCAACCCCAAGGTGCGCACGGAGCGGCAGATCTACCGCGGGATCCGCGAGGCGTCGGCCGCGGCGCGCGGGGTGGAGAGCCGCGAGCGCACCCGCAAGGTGTCCGACCTCAAGACGCTGCTGCACGACGAGAACGTCTACATCGTCTACCACCCCATCGTGGTGACGGCCACGCGCGAGGTGTACGCCTACGAGGCGCTCGCCCGCGGCGGAATGCGCGCCCTCCGCTCGCCCGAGGTGCTGTTCGGCGTGGCGGAGGAGGCGAACTTGATCTGGGAGCTTTCGCGCCTCTGCCGCAAGCGCGCCATCGAGGGGATCGACACGCACCTGCAGGAGAACGAGCTCCTCTTCCTGAACATCGACCCGCACGACTTCCGCGACCCCACGTTCCGCTACATGGACCTGGACGAGCTGGGCGTGGAGCACCCGGAGCGCATCGTGCTGGAGATCACGGAGCGCACGGCGATCACGGACTATCCCAAGTTCGTGGGCTACCTCAACGAGTTCCGCGAGCGCGGCTTCCGCTTCGCCGTGGACGACGCGGGGAGCGGCTACGCGGGGCTGGGGAGCATCGCCAACCTGTCGCCCGACTTCATCAAGCTGGATATCTCGCTGATCGCGGGGATCGACACCAACTTCATGAAGCAGAACCTGGTGGAGACGATGGTCTCCTTCGCCAACGACCACGGCATCAAGGTGATCGCCGAGGGCGTGGAGCGCGAGGAGGAGTTCGACGCCGTGAAGCGCCTGGGCGTCCACCTCACGCAGGGCTTCCTCTTCCACAACCCGGGCACCATGCACCACGTGGGCGGCGGCATGGGGCACGGCGTGAAGGGCGAGCCGGGGCACTGAGGGGCGGGCCCCCTCCCCCGCTCGTTCCTCGCGGCCCCTCCCCCAAAACTACCTGGGGGAGGGGCGGTGGCGTGGATCTCCCCGCAACCCACGGATCCCGTAGGGGCGCGATTCATCGCGCCCGTGCCCCGCGTTGCCCCACCGCCTGCCTTGGACACCCAACCCCGTAGGGGCCGCCCCACGTGGCTGCCCGTGCCCGCCCCCGCCCCACCGCCCGCCTTTTTGCACCGAAAACCGGTAGGGGCGGACCTGCGTGTCCGCCCGCCCCGGCCCTCACCCCGAACCAGCCGCCGGGCTCAGGCCTCCGCCGCCGCCAGGTCCAGGTAATACTGCTTCTGCGACGGGTAATAGTCGTTGAAATCCGGCATCTTGTCGCCGGTGCGGGAGGCGACGAGGTTGTCGAGGTAGTACTCCCACCCGGGCCCCACGTCGCCGATGTTGGTCTTGTCGTCGAGGTGCTGGGTGAAGCGCAGCTCGGTGACCCCGTCGGACTCGCTGAGGTGCGCTTCCAGGCGCCAGTCGCCGTAGTCGTTGATGGCGCGCACGGACAGGTGGCGCGGCGGCTCGCACGCCTCGATCAGCATCTCCGACGCGGGGCCCTCCGCCTCGAACGCCATCGTGTAGCGGATCGTCCGCCCCGCCCCGGGCTCGCCCGTCCACGGCCCCCACCAGCGGGCGGTGCGCTCCGACTCCGTGATGCTCGCCCACACGTCCTCGATGGGTGCGCGAAAGGTGCGGACGATCACGAGGTCGCGACCCTCCGGCGTGCGGACGAGGCGTCCCATGGGGGTTGGGTTCATGCGGTTTTCTCCTGGGGGATCGAAGAAGGGGTTTCGCGGCGTTCGCGCCGCGTGCGGTACACTTCGGTCTCCAGCGCGTCCAGGGGACCGGACCAGCGGTCGTGCAGTTGGGCGATCCACTCCTCGAGCGGCGCCAGCGGCGTCACGTCGAGCCGGTAGAGCCGCTCGCGCCCGCGCACCTCGTCCACCACGAGCCCGCACTCGCGCAGCACGCGCAGGTGCCGGCTCACCGCGGGCCTGCTGATCTCGAAGCAGTCCGCGATCTCTCCAGCCGACATCACCCGCTCCCGAAGGAGCATGAGGATGTCGCGCCGGACCGGGTCGGCGATGGCGGAAGCGACTTCCATGCTGGATATGTAACCCGCTCGTTACGCTTCGTCAAGGATCATCGAAAACAACGGCGAACAGCATCACACAGAGGGCACAGAAGGAACTGAAAACCACAGAGAAAACCTTCGCGGTTCTCTCCTGCGTCTCTGCGCCTCTGCTGAGCCATGTAGTTGCAATTCTCTCCTTGCCGTCGCAAAACCGTCCGTCGCACGTTTATCCAACGAAGCCCCGCGTCCGCCCCTCTGCACCGCCGCCGCCATGTCGCTGCGCCTCGCCCTCTCCGCACCTCTGCTCCTGGTGACGCTCGCCGCGTGCGGGGGCAAGGATTCGACCGGCACCACGCCCGTCACGCCCGAGCCGCCCAAGCCGCCCCCGCCCGTGCAGCAGGCGACGTGCACCGCGCCCGTGCGCCTCGCGGTGGGGGAGACGGCGGAGCTCGCCGCGGCGGCGGATGGCGGGACGCTATGCTCCATCGCGGGTGAAAAGGGCGCCGAGTTCGTGGTGGCCGTCGTGGACACGCGCGCCGTGCGCAAGGCCGAGACGGGGCCCGAGGGGTACGGCGCCGCCTTCCCCGACTACAACGTGGCGGTCTCCACGGCGGGGCAGGCGATGCTCCCGACCGCCTCGATGAACCGCCGGGCGCAGGCGAGCCCGCACTTCGTCGCCGCGCCCGCGCCGCCGGCCGACGCGGCATCGCTGCGCGACCGGCCGTGGACGCTGGACGAGCGCTTTCCGCTGTACGACCCGGCCGTGCAGCGTGCGCGGCAGGCGCGGGTGCTGCGCGTGTACGACCGTCACTTCGTCGTCGCGGCGTACGAGGGCGACGCCACCGACCTCCTGCCGCGCTTCATGGCGCAGATGGACTCCGCGTGGGCGGCCGTCGGCGGGCACGCCGTGCCGCTGATGCGCGCCGCGTACTCGCCCGACCTCCCGCTCTCCACGCCGGAGTCGGGGCAGTTCCTCATCATCCTGCGCCACGACCCCGTCGGCGACGTGCTGGGGCGCACGCTCAGCGACCGGTCGTTCGGCGCGCCGCGGATGTGGACGGACATCAAGATCCGCGAAAAGAGCGGATACCTGGAGCTGGCAGAGCTGGTGTCGCACGAGCTGGCGCACGCCTTTCAGGCGCTCTACATGTACGATTCGCGCCCGGATACCTGGTTGGAATCCGCGGCAGGGGCGACGTTCTGGGCGACGGAGGGGGGCGCGGACCTCGTCTCGTTCGAGACGGTCCGCCGGGCGGGTGGGGTGCCGCTCACTGCCAACTTCGACGCGCGCGACCCCGCCGCCACCCCCGCCGCGCGCCGGCTGGCCGAGCGCGCGCATTCCCTGGCCGGCCGGCTGACGTTGGGCTACGACGCCCCCGCCGGCTTCCTGCGCGCCCTGGCAGCCCGCCGTGTGGCGGCCGGCGAGCCGGTGGACGACGCCATGCGCGAGGTCCTTCGCGGCGCCGCGGACGGGTGGAACGGGTGGGATTCGTACGGCGTGCGGCGCACGGGGCTCAGCGCCCGCATGCGCGCGCGGCTGGGCGCGTCGTGGAACGGCGAGGACGCGCTCCTCGATTGGGCGCTCGCCCACGCGGCTGACGACCTCACCTCCGATCCGCGCTTCCAGGACCCGCTCTTCCTGCGCGTGCACGAGATCGTCAGCCGCTACTCGATGTGGCGCCCGTTCGCCATCGTGGGCAACACGGGAACCCAGGGCGGATTCGTGCGGCTCCCCCACAGCAGCCCCGCCTACATCCTGCTGAAAACCGATTCCGAGGTGCGCCTCTCCGGCGTCACTGACACGCCGGGGCTGCGCTGGAAGATCCTGCGCACGCGCTGAGCGGTCCATCGAGAAAAGAGGAGGCACGGAGAGAACGTCTCTCCGTGCCTCCTCTTTGTTTTGCGAGCCGGTCAGGGGCAGGGCGACGTCGCCTCGCCTCGGCTGCGGAGGACGGTTGCCTCCGCGAAGCACGCGCGGCGGTTCTCCGCGGCCAGGGTGCGGACGCGCTCGCTCAACTCGGATACGGCCGGCGAGCCCGGGTAGCGAGCGGACAGGGCCGAGACATTCCGCTGCGCGTTGCGGAGGGTGGCACCGGCGTCGTAGTACGCGCCCTGGTTCTTGAGCACCTGCGCGACGGCCAGATCGGCCCGCACCTCCGACAGCTCCCGCGCGCTCGGCGCCGCGACGAGCGCCCGAGTGCGCCGCGGTGGTGCATCGGGTGTGCGGCGCGTCGGAGCCTCCGCGAGCGGTGTAGTCGTGCGGCGCGTCACGCTCCGTGGCGTGCGCGATTCCGTCGTGCGCGTGGAGCGGGTGGCGACCTCCGCGGGTGGCGTCGGAGCACGGCGCGGCTCAGTGCGTGGCGCGGTTTTGGGACGCGTCCGGGGAGCGGTGCGAGGCTCGGTGCGCGGCGCGGCCTTCGGCTTTGGCTTCGGCGTCGTGCGAGGCGTAGACCTGGGCTTCGGGCGCTCACGGCGGCGCTCCGGCTCGCGCGAGGCGACCCGCTCGGCGGGGGGCTCGGCCGGACGGGTCGTGGGCGGCGCGGGCGACTCCTCGTCGTTCTCCTCTCGCGGCGGCGCATCCGGTGTGTCGGACTCGCGGGTTCGCTCCTCGACGGTGTCCGCGCTCGCCACGTCCCGGTACGCGGCGCGATTCGGCGGGGGAGTCGCGAGGAAGGTGAGCACGACCACGCCCACGGCGAGGCCGAGCTGCACGCGCCCCGCACCGGCCCGGCCGACCGCGTAGCCGATCGCCAGCGCCCCGCTCAACGCCGCGAGCACCCACGCGACCGTGCGCAGCGGCGGCACGACGCCGGCGACGGCCAGCAGGAGCGCCAGCCCGGCGAACGGGTTCTCCCCCGGCCCGCGCCGCGGCGGGGACGCGACGGTGTCGTCCGGACGCGGCGCGGGGTGGTTCACGGAGCCGGGGCTCGGTTCGCGCCCGGCGTCCAGCTCAGCCCCACCACCAGCCATCCCCCGGTTCCGGCCTCGCCTTCCTCCAGCCCGGCGGGCGCGTCCGAGCCTACCTGGCTGAGCGATCCGAACACCCTGCGGTAGCTGGCATCGAGCGCCACTTTCGGCGTGACGGAGAGCCGCACACCGCCGGCGCCGGACACGCCGAAGCCGGTCGCGCTCTGCCTTTCCGACCCGTCGCCGTCCGTGTACTGCATGCTGATCACCGAGACCGCCGCGTCCACGTACGGGCGCAGGACCGCGCGCGCCGGGAGGAGGACCACGCGGGCGCCGAGGTCCGTGTTCCCCAGGTCGTACGCCTCACCCTCGCCGGAATCGATCCCCGCGAAGGCGCCGCGCGCAAAGACGGCGAAGTGCGAGCCTCCCACCCCGAACTCCACCGCGGCGCCATGCCCCACCCCGTCGCCCTCGCCCTCGTCCGGGGTGAAGGAGCCGTTCGCGTACCCGAAACCGAGGAACGCCAGCGGCCGTGCGGAGCGGCGCGTGGGCGGGGTTTCGGGCGTGACGGGTGCGGCCGGGGCGGACGACTTCGGCAAGGGGCCCCGGTGCGTCCTGCACTGCGAGGGCTGGCGCAGGCCCTCCAGGAGCTCCGAGGTGGCCCCCGCGGCCGACAGCGCCGCCAGCGCCCTCGCGTCCGGGTCGAAGTGGATGCACCGCTGCTGCACCAGCAGGAGGATGCGCGTGCTGCTGACGTCGCTGCGCAGGAGCTCCTCCACCTCGGCCAGCGTGAAGCCGCGCTGCTGTGCGGGGGCCGGCGCGGCGAACGCGCAGAGGATGCCCGTGAGGAGGAGCGATCGAAACAAGCGCATCGGAAATAGGCGGCGGGAGGGCTGCGTCTGGTTGGGCATGGCGCCCCGTACGGACCACAAACGTTGTTCGTTTCGCATTGCGGCGCAAGGGGATACAATCCGTTCGCCCGGCGGCGCGGGTGGGCGCCGGGGGATGAATCCCCCGGCTGGAACCACGGGAAGACGGCTGAAGCCGTCTCGCTTGCTACCGCTTCTTGGCGAGCATCGTCCCGCGGCAGTTGGGGGCGCCGCAGATGCAGGGGTAGCGGCGCTTCATGGCGGGGGAGTGGCGCACCTCCAGGATGAAGTGGTAGTCGTACGCCAGCTCCTCGCCCGGCGCGATGTCGCGGAGGGATTCGATGAAGATGCGGCCGTCCTCTTCCACCGCCTCGCAGTTGGGATCGCAGGAGTGGTTGATCCAGCGCGCGATGTTGCTCTGGAACGCCGCGTCGATCACCGCGCCGTCCTCCAGTGCGAAGAGAAAGGTGTGGTAGACCGTGTCCGGGTCCTCGGGGTAGCGCGCCTCCGCCTCGTCCATGGTGATGCGCTCGCCCGTGTACTCCACGATGCGCGTGCCGGCTGATATTGGCACCCGCGCGTACACGCCGCGCCCGTGGATCTTGGACCGGCGCATCGCCAGCCCCTTCGTGACCGAGAACTTGTTTGCGGCCATTCGTCTCCCGTGAGTGGTGGACTACAAATGTTGTTGGACGGAGCGCAATGCGCTACTATTCAGCGGATGGACCCCATCGCAGGTCCGCACGAACCCCCTCCAGAACCAGCATTCCAATGATCCTTTCCCTCCGAGGGACGGCGCTCGGCGCGCTCGTCTGCGCCGTGGCGTTCGCGGCGCCGGTGGATGCCCAGCGCGCCCGCGACCCGCAGCTCCTGACCGACAAGCCCGCGCCCCGCGAGGGGTGCACCACCGTGAGGCAGCCGGGCACCCTTCCCTCCGTCGCCGTGCTGGCGGACTCCGCGGCGCTGGCCCAGAGCATGGCCAAATTCGCCCAGGAGCACCCGATCCGCGACGGCAAGATGACCGCGCTCTACTCGGTCGCCTTCGCGGCGGACGGGAGCGTGGAGCGCGTGATGCCGATCGACTACTGGCTTCCGCAGGGCGAGGAGCCGCAGGTCACCGCGCTGCTGCGGAACTCGATCCGCGCGCAGCGCGCGGGGAGCCCGTGGAGCGTCCGGCTGCGCATCGATCCGGCCGCCGAGACCGTCTTCCGCGTGGGCCGCTCCGAAGTCTGCCAGCCCCGCTCCACCACGCGCTTCGAGCTGAGCACCGCCGCGCTCGACCAGCAGCAGGCTCCCCCGCCGATGCGTGTGCGGGTGATCGTGGGCACGCAGGGTGAGATCCGCAGCCTCGAGATCGTCCGCTCCTCCGGCGAGAGGGAGCTGGACCGCTGGGTACACGACTCGCTCCTCAGCCGCAGGTTCCAGCCCGGGCTCATCGACGGGGTGCCCGTGACCATGGAGCGCGACGAGGACGTACGCCTGCGCTACCGCCCCTGACAGCTGCGCAGCAAGAGGAATTCCGAGGAGGCGCGGAGACCCGTTCTCCGCGCCTCTCGTCATTTCACCATCCACCGCGCCGCCTCCAGCGCGATGCGGGGCGGGATCGTGTGGCCGCCGTCGAACTCGCGGTACTCCACCAGATACCGCATCTCGCGCAGTCTCGGGACCAGGCGGCGGCTGCACACGTCGATCGGGAGCACCTGGTCCCGCGTCCCGTGCGACACGAAGACGCCCGGCGCCCCGTGCCGCGATGCGGGCGCCATGAACCCGGGCGAGAAGGCGACGATGCGCCTGAACAGGTCGCCGTTGGTGATCCCCAGCGAGAGCGCGTACGATGCGCCATCCGAGAACCCGCTGGCGACGATCCGCTCCGGGTCCACCGCGACGCGCCCGAAGACGTGGGCCAGCGCGCCGTCGATCGCCCGCACGTCCGCGCCGAACCCGCCCAGGATCACGTCCCAGGTGCGCCCCACGGACTTGAGCGCGAGGAGCACGAACCCCAGATCGTCCACGAAGCCGTGCAGCGGATCGAGGCTGTGCTGGGCATTGCCGCCTGCCCCGTGCAGCGCCAGCACGAGCGGCGCGGGCGTCTCGAGGCGGTAGCCGGCGGGCACGTACAGCAGTGCCTCCGTCCCGGCGAGCGGAAGTCGCTGGAGCCCCGGCTCCACCGTGCCGGAAGGCGTCCCCGGCCGTGCCGCGATCCTTCCGTCGCCCCCTGAATCCATTCCCCCTCCTGGGCAGAGTGCCGTTTCCGCCGACGCGTGAGCAACTCGCACGCCCCGGCGTCCACAGGGCACCGTTCTCGCGGAGCGGCCACCGCATGGAAGCCGTGATCCTTGTGGGAATCCAGGCCGCGGGGAAGTCGACCTTTTACCGCGAGCGCTTCTTCGACACGCACGTGCGCATCAGCCTGGACATGGTGCGCACGCGGCGGCGCGAGCGGCTGCTGATGGAGGCGTGCGTCGAGGCGGGGCAGCGCTTCGTCATCGACAACACCAACCCGACCGTGGCCGAGCGGGCGCGCTACCTGGCACCGGCGCGCGCGGCCGGCTTCCGCACCATCGGCTACTTCTTCGAGCCGGACCCGAAAGGCTCCGTGGCCCGCAACGCCGCCCGCCCGCGCCAGGTGCCGCCGAGCGGGCTCTTTGGCACCCTCAAGCGCCTGGAGCGCCCCACCCTCGCCGAAGGCTTAGACGAGCTCCACGTCGTCCGCATCGTCGCGGGCGGCTTCACAATCCAGGCGGTGGAGTAGCCCTGTGTCTCTGTGTGAAACGGCCGTTGAAGTTCTGGCACGGCGCTCGCCATCAGCGGCAGGGGAAGGAACGCGACCCCCCGGAAGACGCGAGCGATGTCCGAACCCGTGCAGACGTTGGAGACGCCCCCCACGCCGCTCGAAGAGAGCGCGGCGCGCGCGGCCGAGCTGGCGAGCCTCCTCTCCAGCCGGGCCGGCGAGAAGCACGTGGTGGCCATCCAGGACTTCCCTGACCCGGACGCCATCTCCACGGGGCTCGCGTACCTGGAGATCGCGCGGCGGTTCGACATCGAAGTGGACGTGATGTACGACGGCAAGATCAGCCACCCGGAGAACCTCGCGCTGGTCAACCTCCTGGAGCTGCGCCTGGTGCTCTACGAGGAGGGGATGGAGCTGGACGGGTACAGCGCCGCCGTCTTCGTGGACAACCAGGGCACCACCACGCACCTCACCGAGCGCCTCGCCGCCGCGGGCGTGCCGACGCTGGCGGTGATCGACCACCACGATGCGCAGGGCGTGCTCGACCCCATCTTCTCCGACGTGCGGCCCGTGGGCGCGGCGGCCACGCTGATCTCGGAGTACCTGGAGAGCGGCGAGCTGCTGACGCTGGAAGCGGGCAACGAGTCGCACGTGCGCCTGGCCACGGCGCTGATGCACGGCCTGCACAGCGAGACGGACGGCTTCGTCCACGCGCGCCCGCCGGAGTACCGCGCCGCGGCGTACCTGAGCCGCTTCATGGACTCGGTGCTCCTGGAGCGCGTGCTTTGCGTGCAGAAGTCGCACGCCACGCTGCGCATCATCGAGGAAGCGCTGCGCAAGCGCGTGGTGCGCAGCGGCTTCTCCGTGGCGGGCGTGGGCTGCGTGCGCCTCGCCGACCGCGACGCCATCCCCCAGGCCGCCGACTTCCTCCTCACCGAGGAGAACGTCCACACCGTCATCGTCTACGGCCTGCTTGACGACGGCGAGGACGGGCGCGAGGTGATCTCCGGCAGCCTGCGCACCAACAAGGCGACGCTGCACGTGGACCGCTTCCTGAAGGACTGCCTGGGCAACGACCCGCGCGGCCGTCCCTACGGCGGCGGCCGCTCCCGCGCCGGCGGCTTCGAGATCGATGTCGGCTTCCTCACCGGCGACGACGACGACGACGAACAGCAGCGCCTGAAGTGGGCTCTCTTCGACCGCCGCATCCGTCGAAAGGTGTTCGAGGCGGCGGGGGTGGAGGACCTGGATGAGGTGTTCGAGGAAGAAAGTCCTAAGTCCTGAGTCCTAAGTGCCAAGTGCCTGGTGCCTGGTGCCTAGTGGGGGCGCGGAGCCACGGAGTTGGCTCCGTGCCCTTTCCTCTGTGTCTCCGTGTCTCTGTGTGAGATTGCTGTTTTGTCTTTACTCGGGAATAAGCGGGCAAAGAAGAGCGCAATGTTGTTCAGCACTAAGGACTTAGCACTTAGGACTCCGAGCCAGTCCGGTGCTCGCTTCCACACTCCCGCACTCCCGCACTCACGCACTTCCCCCGTTCGGCACCTGAATTGCGTTGGACGCGCCGCGACGGCGGTCCATCGTGGGCCGACGATTTCACCCGACCGTGAGGCGAACCATGGGTTTCATCTGGATGATCATCCTCGGCCTTATCGCGGGCGCCATTGCCAAGCTCATCATGCCGGGGCGTGATCCGGGTGGCATCATCGTGACGATCCTGCTGGGCATCGCGGGCTCGGTCGTCGGCGGGTTCCTGTGGAACATGCTGACGGGCGGCCGCAGCGACGGGAACGCCGGGCTGATCGGCTCCATCATCGGCGCGCTGATCCTGCTGGCGCTGTACCGCATGATCGCCGGCCGCCGCTCGCACGTCTAACGGAGCGAGCGAATGGCCGTTACGGAGATGCGGGAGCTCCTCCTGCACGAGCTGGGCGACATCCTCTACGCCGAACGGAAGTTCCTGACGGGGACCAAGGGGATGGCGCGCGAGGTCAACAGCCCGGAGATGAAGGCCCGCCTGGAGGAGCACGTGCGGGAGACGGAAGGGCAGATCGAGCGCATCCAGGAAGTCTTCAAGGTGCTCGGCGAGAAGGCCAAGGCGGAGAAGTGCGAGGCGGCGATCGGGCTCCGCGAGGAGCACGACTCCTTCAAGTCCGAGGAGAAGCCGTCCAAGCCGATCCTCGAGGCGTTCGACATCGGGTCCGGCCTGCGCATCGAGCACTACGAGATCGCGGCCTACCGCACCGCCATCGCCATCGCCACCGCGATGGGCGAGAACGCGTGCCTCCCCCTCCTGCAGGAGAGCCTGCTGGAAGAGGAAGCGATGGCCAAGTTCCTGGAAAAGAACGCCGTCCGCGCGGTCAGGAAGCTCATCGCGGAGACGCAGGCCGAGTAGCCCGTCGGCCGGCGATACGAATCGAAGCCCCCGCGGCATGTGCCGCGGGGGCTTCGTCGTTCAACCCGTCCTCTCCCCAAGCATCTCCTCCATCCGCGAGAGGCAGCGCGAGAACTTCTTTCCGAACGGCCCCGCCACGAAGTCGCCCGGAAATATCTCACCGAGCGACACTCCCGAGGTGGCCGCGAGCGGCAGCGCATCGTCGTACACCTTGTCGATGAAGTGCACCCAGCGCAGCCCCTCCGCCATGCTCCCGATGGGCATCATGTCATCGACGAGCAACCCCTCCAGCGAGTCCGCCAGTGTGGCGTAGCGGATCGGGTGCACCTCCCCCAGCGCCACGAGGAGCTCGGCAAAGGGCGCGCGCAGGGTGCGGGGAGGGGCGTTGCGCGCGGCCTCCTCTATGGCGGCCTCGTCCAGAAAGAGCGCTCGGCCGGGATCGGCGCGGAAGAGGCGGTGGCGGAAGTCCTCGCCCTCCACGCGGAGCGTCTCGAAGGCTGCGGCCAGCTCCTCGATCTCGGCGGCGAAGCTCTTTTGCGGAAAGCGCCCGCGCCCCAGCTCGTCGGGTACGGTGTTGGAGGTGGCGGCCACGCGCGCGCCGTCCGCCAGCGCGCCACGCAGGAAGGCGAGCGCCATGCGCAGGTTGCCGGGGTCGTCCAGCTCCCATTCGTCCACGCACACCAGACGCTGCCCGCTGAACAGCTCGCGCGTCCCGTCCACGCCCAGCAGCCCCATGGTGTAGACGAGCTCGTCGAAGCTGAGATAGGCGCGCGGGGCGGGCGCGGCGTTCCAGAGCGCGGCCAGCAGGTGCGTCTTCCCCACGCCGAAGCCGCCGTCCAGGTACACCCCGCTCCCCGTGCGGGCCGGACGAAAGAGCCCGCGCCACCCCACGCGCGTCCCCTCCCGCAGCTCGGCCGCCACCTCGCGCAGCCGCTGCACCGCCGCCCCCTGCGAGGGATGCCGGGCATCGGGCCGGTAGTCGTCGAACCCTTTGTTCGCGAACCGCGGCGGCGGTACGAAGCCCGCCAGCAGCTCCCCCGCCTGGGGGCGCCGCGGAAGTCCACTCAGTAGCGTGTCCAGCGAAAGCACGGGATCGGGGTTTGGGGGTTGGTCCTGGCGAGTGAACTCGCGGCAACAACAGCACAAAGTCCGCCTGCGCGGACTCGGGGGCGAGATCGGCGGTAGGGGCGCGATCACCGCCGATTCACCGCGCCCCCCTGCCGATCTCGATCCTCGCCGCACGCGCCGGAACCTCGTAGGGGCAGCCCCGCGTGGCTGCCCGTGCCTCGTGAATCCGCCGAGGCCCGGGCCAGGAGCGAATGAATTCGCCGCTGGAACCACGCAAAGTCCGCCTGCGCGGACTAGGGGTTTGATGCCGCGCCTCACGAGCCGGCTTCAGCCGGCTTCCCGTGGTTCCAGCCGGGGGATTCATCCCCCGGCTGATGCGGGGGCGGCGTCCCTCACCCCGGCGCCGCCTCCGGCTCCGTGACGGCGCGCCCGTCCCACCACGTCTTCAGAACCGTAGCGCCGATGATCAGCACGCCGCCGGCGATCGCCCAGCCGCTCGGCTCCTCGCCGTGAAAGATCCAGGAGAGCACGGGGTTCAGCGCGGGCTCCAGCAGGAGGAGCGTGCTCGCCTCCAGCGCGCCGACGTGGCGGATGCCGGCGCTGAGCAGGACGTACGCGGCCGCGATCTGGAAGACGCCCAGGTACCCCACCGCCAGCCAGTCCCCCGTCCCCCCGCCCGTCACCGGAAGCGCGGCGGGGAGGCAGAGGAGGAAAGCGAACACGTTCCCCGCGGCGATGGTAGGGACGGCCGAGCCCTCACCGCGGCTCCCCGTCCAGCGCAGCCCCATCACCGTGAAGCCGTACAGGAGGCCGCTCGCCGCGCCCATCAGGTTGCCGCGCGCGGGGTCCGGCGCGGTGCGCACCGGCTCCTCGGCACCCAGGAAGAAGAGCGCCAGCCCCAGCGCGATGGGCGCCATGAACGCCACGTCGCTCCGGCGTATCTTTTCGCGCAGCAGGAGCGGACTCAGCAGCAGCACGTACAGCGGCGCCGTGGACTGCAGGAAGATGGCGTTGGCCGACGTGGTCAGCTTGTTCGCCGTCACGAAGGTGACCAGCGTCAGCGCGTACGCCAGCCCCACCGGCACCACGTGCCACGACCACCCCCGCCTCGCGGACGGCACCAGCAGGAGGATGGCGAGCGCCGCGATCCCCGACCGGAACCCGGCCACCTGCCAGCTCGTGAGCGTGGTCGCCTTGATGGCCGCCCCCCCGGTGGAGAAGAGGAGGGCGGCGCCCAGGATCTGGAGGCGGTGCAGGGTGCGCGGGTTCACGTATCGTGCGGTGCGGAGATGCGCTGGTTCGTCAGAGGGCGCCCAAGGATGCCGCGCGTGGGGGCGCGGGGCAAGGCCGGGCGGCACGCATACTGCTCACCCGCCCGCCTCCGGACCTTACACTAACCTTGGATTTTGGAGGTCGTAGCATGTCGGATTGGAAGGATGGAAAGCACGGGGCGACCGAGAACGTCCCCACCGAGAAGAAGCTGGCGGACCTGTACCGCCTGATCGAGGGGATCGAGATCGCCATGTTCACCACGCGCCGCGCGGACGGACACCTGGTGTCGCGCCCGATGGCGGCGCAGGGCCAGGCCGAGGGCGCGGACCTGTGGTTCGCGACCGACCTGGAGTCGCACAAGCTGGACGAGCTGGAGACGGACCCGCACGTCAACGTCTCCTTCTACCGCGACCGCACGCGCGAGTGGGTGTCGGTGAGCGCGCGCGCCCGCCTGGTGCGGGACCGCGCCAAGATCCACGAGCTCTACAAGCCCGATTGGCGCGCCTGGTTCGGCGACGAGGGCGGCGAGCGCGACGGTGGCCCGGACGATCCGCGCATAGTCCTCATCGCCGTGGACGCGGACTCGGTGGTCTACATGGTGAACAACACCCCGCGCCCGGTCGTGCTCTTTGAGGTCGTGAAGGGCATCGTCACCGGCAGCGAGCCCAACATCGGCGAGACGCGGACGCTGTCGGGGCAGGAGATGCACGGAAGTGCGTAACAGAAGTGCGTTAGTGCGTTAGTGCGTTAGTGCGTTAGTGCGTTAGTGCGTTAGTGCGCTTGAGGCGGCGGGGGCGCGGAGGAGAATTCCTCCGCGCTCCGCCTTTTTTGTCATCCTGAGCCCCGCGCCCCTCCGCCCTCGCCCGTGCTCCAGACTCTGGCGCGGAGCGAAGGATCTACTGCGCGTGGCGCGAGGCCCGTGGTACGTCGCCGTCCTCCTGCCTCGCGCAGTAGATCCTTCGGTCGCCGCAGGAGTACGGCGCACCGTCGGCATCCGTCGGGCGGCTCCCTCAGGATGACAAATGAATGGAACGCACTCACGCACTAACGCACTCACGCACTTGTTCCGTTCACTCGCCGCGCACACCCAGCCGGCGCGACGCTTCCACGAGCTGCACGAACTCGGCGCGGTGGCCCTGCAGGTCCGGGCCGCGGGCGGAGCGGGCGCGGGCGAGCACGGCGTCGTACGATGCGGAGCCGCGGTAGGCGGAGCCGCGCAGGAGCATCCCCCACTCCGCCACCGCCGCGGCGAAGCGGAAGTCGTCCGATGCGCGCGCGGGGGGCGTGACCCGGTTGGGGACGGCGCGCGCGAGGGCGCGGCTGTGCACGCCGTTGGGCGCCTTGTAGCGCAGCCGCACCGTCAGCAGCTGCCCGCCGTCCGCGTCGGGGCGGGGGACGACTTCGTAGAGCGCAGTCACCGAGTGGCCCGCGCCCAGCTCGCCGGCATCCTTGCGGTCGTCGTGGAAGTCGCGCGCGGCCAGGGCCCGGTTCTCGTAGCCGATCAGGCGGTAGCTCTGCACGCGCGCCGGGTCGAACTCCACCTGGACCTTTACGTCCTTGGCGAGCGTGTGCAGCGTCCCCGCCATCTCCTCCACCAGCGCCTTGCGCGCCTCGCCGACGTCGTCCACGTAGGCGTAGTTGCCGTTTCCGTGGTCCGCCAGCGCCTCCATCTTGGCGTCCTGGTAGTTCCCCGTGCCGAAGCCCAGCACCGTGAGCGAGATCCCGTCGTTGCGCTCGCGCTCGATCAGCTTCACCAGCTCCGCGTCGGTGCTGACGCCCACGTTGAAGTCGCCGTCGGTGGCCAGGATCACGCGGTTGTTGCCGCCGGGGATGTAGTTGCGCCGCACCGTCTCGTACGCCGTGGTGATGCCGCCCGCGCCGTTGGTGGAGCCGCCCGCGTACATCGCGTCGATGGCGCGGCGGATGGCCGCCTTGTCCGCGCCCGATGTGCTGGGAAGCGCCACCCCCGCATCGCCCGCGTACAGCACGATGGCGACGCGATCTTGGCGGCGAAGCTGGTCCGTGAGCATGCGCAGGCTCTCCTGCACCAGCGGCAGCTTGTCCGGCGACTGCATGGAGCCGGAGACGTCCACCAGGAAGACGAGGTTGCTGGGCGGGAGGCGCTCCGTGCTCATCCGCCGCCCCTGCAGCCCCACGTGCACCAGGCGGTGGCGCGGGTTCCACGGCGCCGCGGATACTTCGGTGGTGATGGAGAACGGGTCCTCGCCGGTGGGATCGGGATAGTCGTAATCGAAGTAGTTGACCAGCTCCTCGATCCGCACCGCGTCGGCCGGCGGAAGGGCGCCGCTGGTGAGGAAGCGCCGCACGTTGCTGTACGATGCCGCGTCCACGTCGATGGCGAATGTGGAGAGCGGCGCCCGGCGCGCATCCATGAAGCGGTTCTCGCTGAGCGACGCGTATCGTTCGCCCCTCGTCCTCGCGAGGCCGGACCCGCCGTCTTCGAGCTCGGGGGGGATCGCCTGCGCGGTCTCGTACATCATGCCCGCCGGCCCGCCGCTGTCGCTCGGCGTCTGCGCGCTCTCCAGTTCCACGAAGTCGATCAGCTCCTCCCGCTGGATCGAGGAGCCCTGGTCGGAGCCGGATTCGCTGCAGGCGGCCAGCAGGACGATCAGGAGGAGGGGAGAGCGCTTCCACATACGGCACCGTCCGGGTGGAGATGGATCGCGACGCCGGCGGATGCCGGTGGGGATGGCCCGCTCCCGTGCATCGAAGGGGCCCACGACGCCGCGCGCCGCAAGCCGTTGCGTGCGCACGATTTGCGCGCTTTGCCGCCCGCTCCGGAGACGCGGGCCGGGCGTTCGGTCGCCGTTCGATGAACCGCGGAGCTTCGTTCATTGAACGGCGCGGGCACCCCCTGTTCTGACGCCGGGTGGCGCCCCGCGCGGAGGGCGGGCTATCTTCGGAGCGACCTCCCGACCCGCACACACTTCGCACGGATGAGCCATGAGGCGTACCGTCCTGCTCGCGCTGGCGCTGGCCGCGTGCGCCCCCGCGGCGCCGCGCACCGCCCCCGCCCCCGCGAACGCCGGCCAGCAGGCGCGCTACGACCGCTTCGCGCGCACCTTTCTGGACTGGTACTACGCCGCCGATCCGGTGCGCTCCACCGGCCTGGGGATCCACCGCTTCGACGAGCGCCTCCCCGACCTCTCACGCCCCGCGATCGACCGCCGTACGGCCGAGCTGCACCGATTCCTGGCCGAGCTGGGCACCATCGACCCCGCGTCCCTTAACCAGGACGCGCGGTTCGATCACCAGATCCTCGACCACGCCCTGCGCGCCGAGCTTCTGGAGTGGGAGGAGGTGCGCGGGTGGCGAAAGAACCCGTCGTACTACAACAACGTGGTGGCGGGTGGTCTGGCGTCGATCGCCTCGCGCGAGTTCGCCCCTGCGCCGCGGCGGATGGAGCTGCTGATCGCGCGCATGGAAGGCATCCCGGCGGTCCTGGCCGCCGCGCGCGCCAACCTCGCCGACGTCCCGCAGCTCTGGGCGACGGACGCGGTGCGGAACACGCGCGGCACAGTGAGCTTCCTGCGCCAGGATCTCCCGGCCGCCCTCGCCGCGCAGGGCGCCGGCAGCGCCGACGCCGCGCTGCGCACGCGCTTCGAGGCCGCGCGCAATCGCGCCATCACCGAGATGGAGGGGTACGCGGCGTGGCTGGAGAGGGACGTGGTACCCACGGCCCGCGGCGACTTCCGCCTGGGGCGCTCCGTCTTCGAGAGGAAGGTGAAGTACGAGGAGTTCGTCGACCTGACGGCGGACCAGCTTCGCGACGTGAACGAGCGCGCCATCCGCGACTACCACGCGCGGGTGGCCCGCGAGGCGGCGCGCATCGACCCGCGCCGCACTCCGCTCCAGGTGATGGACTCCATCACGGGCGTGCATCCCACGCCCAAGCAGCTCATCCCCACCGCCCGCGCGCAGCTCGACACCATCCGCCGCTTCATCGTGGAGCACGGCATCGTCACGCTGCCCAGCGACCGGATGCCGGTGGTGCGCCCGACGCCGGAGTACGCGCGGCAGGGCTTCGCCTCCATGGACACCCCGGGGCCCTTCGAGGACGTCGCCACGGAGGCGTTCTACAACATCACCAACGTGGACCCCGCGTGGACGGCGGAGCAGAAGGAGCAGCACCTCACCTACTTCAACTACCCGGGCCTTCTGGGAATCACGGTGCACGAGGCGATGCCCGGCCACTTCGTGCAGCTCCTCTACCGCTCGCAGATCCCCACCGAGGTGCGCAAGGTCTTCACCCCCTCGTCGCTGGTGGAGGGGTGGGCGCACTACGCGGAGCAGATGATGGTGGACGAGGGGCTGGGCGGCGGCAGCCCGGCGGTGCGCCTGGGCCAGCTGCGGCGCGCGCTCCAGCGGCACGCGCGCTGGCACGCCGGCCTCGCGATGCACGCCTACGGCGCGTCGGTGGAGGACGCGGCGAAGCGGTTCGAGGAGATCGCCTTCTTCGCCCCCTTCCCCGCCCTGCGCGAGACGCAGCGCGGCACCAACGATCCTACGTACCTGTACTACGCCCTGGGCCGCATGCAGATCCTGAAGCTGCGCGACGACTACCGCCGCCACCTGGAGTCGCAGGGCAAGCCCTTCTCCCTGCGCGAGTTCCACGACCGCTTCCTGCGCCTGGGCCTCCCGGTTTCGCTCGCGCGCCGGGCGATGATCCCGGGGGATACGGCGGCGGGGTTGTAGGAGGAGGGCCCTCACCCCCGCTCGTTCCTCGCTGCCCCCTCTCCCGATAACAGGAGAGGGCTCCGCCCTCGCCGTTATCGAGAGAGGGAGCTGGGTGTGCTTCGGCGCGCAGAGGGCCCCCTCCCCCCGACCCCCTCCCCCGCCTGCGGGGGCGCAGGGCGGGTGAGGGGGAGAACTGCCGTTCGCGCCCGTGTCACGGGCTGCTTCGCCGCCCGCCCTGCGCGCACCCACATCGGTAGGGGCAGACCTGCGTGTCTGCCCACCCTTGCCCCCGCCCCGCCGCCCGGCGCCAGGCCCGAAACCTCGTAGGGGCCGCCCCACGTGGCTGCCCGTGCCCGCCCGCACGACGAACCCCGCCTCCCCGCACACCCAAACACGCCACCGCCCCTCCCCCAGGCGGTTTTGGGGGAGGGGCCGCGAGGAACGAGCGGGGGAGGGGCCCCCGCCCGGCCCCGCCCGCCCTACAACAGCGCCGCCGTCGACCGGCTGTCCTTGACGACCTGCTCCATGCTGCACAGGCGCGGCTCCTTGTCCGGCCGCCAGCGCAGGAAGCGGGTGCCGTGGCGGAAGCGGTCGCCGCTGAAGTGGTCGTACTGCACCTCCACAACGAGCTTGCTGGCCAGCGGCTCCCACTGCGTGGAGCGCTCGGTGCTCCAGCGACTCGGCCCACCCGGCGCGGAGCCCGTGAAGCCCGGCGCCTCCACCAGCTTCTCCAGCTCGGGAGTCAGGCGCGCGCGCTCCTCCTCGGGGATGGCGCTGCAGAAGCCCACGTGGTGCAGCAGCCCGTCCGCTGTGTACAGCCCCAGCAGCAGCGAGCCGACGATCTTCTTCTTCGCTGCGTAGCGGAAGCCGCCCACCACGCATTCGGCGGAGCGCAGGTTCTTCACCTTCACCATCGCCGTGCGCTCGCCGCTGGCGTAGGCGGCGTCCAGGCGCTTCGCCATGATGCCATCCAGCCCCTTCACGCCGCCGCACAGCCAGTCGTTCGCCTGCGCCGCATCCGTGGTGGCGCGCGAGAGGCGGATGCGCTCGTCGTCCCCAAAGAACTGCTCCGCGAACGCCTCCAGCTTCGGGCGCCGCTCGGCGAGGGGGCGCTCGATCAGCGGAGCGCCGCGCGCGCCCAGCAGCAGGTCGAAGGTGATGAAGACCGCCGGGTGCGCCGCGGCCAGCTTCTGCACGCGGCTGGCGGCGGGGTGCAGGCGAAGCTGCAACTCCTCGAAGCTGAGCGAATCGCCCACGGGCACCACGATCTCGCCATCCAGCACGAAGCGGCTGGCCCGCAGCGAGCGGAGGTTCTCCACCACGTCGGGGAAGTAGCGCGCCAGCGGCTTGCCGGACTTCGAGCGCAGATCCACCTCGTCGCCGTCGCGGAAGGCGAGGCAGCGGAAGCCGTCCCACTTGGGCTCGTACTGCCACCCCTCGCCCGCGGGGATCTCCGCCTGCGATTCGGCCTCCATGGGCGCGTAGTCCAGCGCGATCGGCAGATCCATCGGGCTCTCGGGGTCGTGGGCAAGTAATCGGATGCAAGTCCTAGGTGCTAAGTGCTAAGTCCTAAGTGAAAAGCGCACTCACGCACTAACGCACTCACGCACTTCAGTCCAGCACTTAGCACTTAGCACTTAGCACTTTCGTCCAAATCACATCACCTTCTTCAGGTCGAAGCGGCCGCGGTTCAGCACGAGCGGGCGGAACAGGTCGCCCAGCTCGGCTACGCGCGCGGGGACGTTGCGCAGGGTGAAGTCCTCGATCTCGATCCCCGCCTCAACCTCGTCCCAGGTGACAGGGGTCGAGACGGTGGCGCCGGGCTTGGGGCGGACGGAGTAGACGGAGGCCAGCGTGCGCCCCCACGCGTTCTGGTTGTAATCCACCAGCACGCGCCCGGCGGGCCGCTTCGCCACGCGGTACTCGGCGGTCACGAGATCGGGGAAGCGCTTCTCCAGCGTCTGCGCGAACCACTTGGCGTAGGTCCACACCTGTTTCTGCAGCGGCCCGCGCACGATGGGCACGTAGATGTGGATTCCCTTGCTCCCCGTGGTCTTGGGGTAGCTCTTCATCCCCTGCTTGGCCAGTGCGTCGCGCACGTGAAGCGCCACCTGCCGCACGCGCGCGAAGTCTGCGCCGGGGACGGGATCGAGGTCGAAGTGGAGGTAGTCGGGGCGGTTGTAGTCCTCACACACCCCGTACCACTGGTTGAGGTCGATGCACCCCAGGTTCACGGCCCAGAGCAGCGACGCCTCGTCGTCGATGATGGGGAAGTCGATGATGCTCTTGGACCTGTGCTCGATGGCGCACGTCTTCAGCCACTCGGGCGCTCCCGGCGGCGTGCGCTTCATGAAGAAGAAGGGGCCCTTGTAGCCGTTGGGGTAGCGCTTCATCACCATCGCCCGTCCACGCAGGTGCGGCAGCAGCCACCTGGAGACGGCGAGGTAGTAGCGCAGCAGGTCGCCCTTGGTGATCCCATCCTCGGGCCAGAAGGGCTTGTGGAGGTTGGTGAGCCGCACCACCCGTCCTCCCACCTGCACCTCGCACTCCTTGCCGCGCGCAGGGATCAACTCCGTGCCGGCGGTTTCCGTTGCCGTGGATCGGGGGCTCATCAAAAGTGGGGTTCGGGTTGCCGCCACCTGCGCCGCGAGCACCTCCGGATTCGCAACAACCCTGCCGGTGAGGTCCGGGTGTTGCGGACCCCGCGCTCAGCACCCGCCGCACCATGGAGCCGAGATGCCCCTCACCCCCGAACTCGATCCCACGCCCGCGGAGGCGCAGTCGCTCACGCTGCGGCTGTGGGCGGCGCTGGCGCGTGCGTACGGCGCCGTGCAGGCCCACGCCGCGGACGACCTGGCGCGGCATGGCCTCACGCCGGCGGATTTCGGGGTCCTGGAAGCGCTCCTTCACCGCGGCCCCATGCTCGTGGGCGAGGTGCAGCGGCGCGTCCTGGTCTCCAGCGGCGGCATCACCTACCTGGTGGACCGCCTGGAGAAGCGCGGCCTGGTGGAGCGCCGCGGCCACCCCCTCGACCGCCGCGCCCGCCTCGCCGCGCTCACGGACGAGGGCGAGTCGCTGGTGAAGCGCATCCTTCCCGAGCACACCGCGCGCATCAAGGCCGCGCTCGCCCCGCTTGGCAAGAAGGAGAAGCGCGAAGCCATCCGCCTCCTGCGGGCGCTGGTGGGGGATGCGGAGGAGTGAGGAGCCCTCACCCCCGCTCGTCACCTCGCTGCCCCCTCACGGTGCGTCGAGCACGAGGGTGGCGAGCCCCGGCCACTCCGCGCGGAGCAGGCGTGCGAGCAGGTGGAGGCCCCACACCTCGGCGCGCCTGTGGCCCACCGCGACGACGGCGATGCCGGTCTCGAGGACGGCCGCGCGGGCGGGGGCGCGCATCTGTCCGGTCACATAGACGCCCGCGCCCCTGGCCGCAGTGTCGCGCACCAGTGCGTCCGTCATCGCGCCTACCATCGCCACGCGCTCGATCAGGCTGATTCGCCCGGGTTCGACGTGTTCCGGCTCCCCGAACTCCGCGGCGATCCGCTTCACAAGCGCCTCCCTCCCACCCGTGAAGTCCCCGATCATCCCGAGCGGGCGACCCCCCTTCGCCCCGAGCGCCTCCACGTTGGCAAGGCCCAGCGCCTGCGCGAGCTCAGGGTTGTAGCCGATGGTCAGCCGCTCGTCGAACGGAAGGTGGCTCGCCAGAACCCCGACGCCTGCCGCAAGCTCGGCTGCCTCCACGCCCCACGGCCGGTGCAGGAAGAGCGCATCCAGCCCCTCATCCTGCACCCGCTCCATCACCGCGGCGGATGGCTCCAGCGCCAGCCCGAGCCTTCGAACGTCGCGTGTACATACCACGATGATGCTGGGCGGCTGATCCGCGAAACGATCCGCGCCGGTGATCTGCTCGATGCTGGCGGCGAGGTCGGAAAGGCCGGGCATGGCGTCAGAGGGCGGGGTTCGGAGCGGGGGCGGGCACGGGCAGCCACGCGGGGCGGCCCCTACGGGATTCCTTCCGATCCGCGATGATTCGCGCGGGGGCGAGGGTGGGCAGACACGCAGGTCTGCCCCTACCGGAATCGGTGTGCGGAGGGCGGGCGGCGGCGCAGCCCGTGAGACGGGCGCGATAAATCGCGCCCCTACCGGGTCTGTGCGGCGCGGGCTGCAGTTCTCCCCCTCACCCGCCCTGCGCCCCCGCAGGCGGGGGAGGGGGCCGGGGGGAGGGGGCCCCGTACGGCGACTCCGCACGGTACCGCAGCTCGAACTCCTCGCGCGTGACCAGCGTGCGCACGTCGGTCATGCGGTCCACGGTCAGGATGCCGTCCAGGTGGTCGATCTCGTGCTGGAGGAGCTCGGACAGGTCGCCGTCCGCCTCCACCTCGTGCCAGGCGCCGGCGAGGTCCTGGTAGCGCACGGTGACCGACGCCCGGCGCGGCACCTGGCAGAAGATGCTCAGGAAGCTCAGGCACCCGTCCCATACCGTCACCACTTCGTCGCTGTGCGCCACGATGGACGGATTGACGAAGGGCCACGGCGTCGCGCCGTCGACGTTCAGGAAGACGATCCGCTCCAGGACGCCGATCTGCGGGGCGGCGATGGCGCGACCGTAGCCGGTGGTCGCGCGCGAGTGCGCCAGCGTGTCCGCAAGGTCGCGCACCGTCTCCGCCACGTGGGGATCGGCGGGGTCGTGTACGGGCGCGCAGATCTCGCGCAGGAGCGGGTCGCCCAGGCGGACGATGGGACGGACGGACATCAGCTCAGCAGGTTGACGAAGACGGTGATGATCACCGCGTTGGTGAAGTCGATGAAGAACGCGCCCACCATCGGCACCACCAGGAAGGCGCGCGGCGAGGGGCCGTACCGCTCCACCATCGAGCGCATGTTGGCCATGGCGTTGGCGGTGGTGCCCAGCATGAAGCCGATGAACCCCGCGCCCATCACCGCCGAATCGTAGTCGCGCCCCATCAGGGGGAAGACGGGCCACGCGGCGATCAGCGCCACCAGGATCACCTGCACCGCGAGGATGGCGAGCATGGGGAGCGCCAGGTTCGAGATCTCCCACAGCTTCAGCGTCATCAGCGCCATGGCTATGAAGAGCGCCAGCGCCACGTTCCCCACGTCGTCCACCGTGCTCTGCCGGATGCCGATCCAGCCGAGCGCGTCGTCCAGGTTGCGGATCAGCGCGGCGACGAGCATGGCGCCGATGTAGGCGGGGAGGGTGATGCCCAGCGCGGTGAAGCCGGCGCTGACCCATGATCCGGCCCACATCGCCAGGAGGATGAGCACCACGGCCTTGAGCAGCTCCCACGACCCCTCGTCCTCACCCTGCGGCGCGGCGGGGGCAGGCTCGGCGAGCTGCGCCTCCACGATGTCCGTGGCGACGGGCGTCTCGATCTCCGCGGGGGTGCGCAGCTTCCGGTTGAGCCGGTGGCGCTCCACCAGCCGCGTCCCCACCGGCCCGCCGATCACGCCGCCGAAGACGATCCCCACCATCGCCGATGCGACCGCGATGGTGGTGGCGCCCGGCACCCCCGCCGCCTCGAAGGTCGGCGCGAAGGCGAGCCCCGTCGCGGGTCCGCCGGTCAGCGTCACCGAGCCGGTCAGCACGCCGAAGAGGGGGTGGAGGCCGAACATCGTCGCAATCCCTGCCCCGACGACGTTCTGCACGACCGCGAAGAGGGTGGCGAGGCCGAAGAAGAGGAGCACCTGCGGACCGCCCACCTTGAGCAGCCGCAGCGACGCCGCGTAGCCGATGGTGGTGAAGAAGGCGATCATCAGCGGCGCCTGCAGCGTGGTGTCGAACTCCCAGAGCGGCGTGTCGCGCGAGTGCGCCGCCCAGCCCACCAGCGACGCGATCAGCCCGCCGATCACGGGGCCGGGGATGTTGTAGCGCGCGAGCACGGGAAGCATCCGCCGCACCCCGTATCCAACCACGAGCACCACGCCCGCGAACGCTAGCGTGTGCACCAGGTCCAGCTTCAGCATCGGTTACTCCGCCGCGAGCTTGAAGGGGGTGAAGTCCGTCTCCCGGTCGAAATAGTCCTCGTGCTCCGCCCGCTTCAGCGCGTTCACCACCCAGTAGGTGAAGGGGGTCGCCGCCACCTCCCAGAGCACCTTGAGGACGTAGTTGGAGAGCATCACCTGCATCACCAACGGCGTCTTCCACACCCCCAGGAAGGCGACCGGGTAGAAGATCGCGGAGTCGACCGCCGCGCCCACGATGGTGGAGCCGATGGTTCGCGAGAAGAGCCAGCGGCCGGCGGTGGCCACCTTCATCCGCGCGAGCGCATACGAGTTGGCGAACTCGCCCACCCAGAACGCCGCGAGCGACGCCAGCACGATCCGCGGAGTCTGCCCGAAGACGGAGACCAGCGCCTCCTGCCCCACCCACCCCGCCGCGGGCGGAAGCGCCAGCACCACCCAGCTCATCAACGACGCGAAGGCCAGCGCCCCGAACCCGGTCCATACCACGCGGCGCGCGCGGGCGTAGCCGTACACCTCGGTCAGGACGTCGCCGAACAGGTAGGAGATGGGGAAGAACAGGATTCCCGCGCCGAAGTTATACCCCCACAGCGACGCCGCCTTCCCCGGCCCGATCAGGTTGCTGCACAGCAGCACCGTCACGAACACCGCCGTGATCAGGTCATAATACTTGTAGCTCTTGCGCACCGGTGCGGACATGAGGACGCGCGCGGAAGGAGGGGAGGTGGGATGCCGCGACTAGTGTAGCGGACGGGTGGAGGCGGCGCAAAGTGCCCCCGGGCCCTCACCCCCGCTCGTTCCTCGCTGCCCCTCTCCCGATAACAGGAAAGGGCTCCGCCCTCTGTTATCGGGAGAGGGGGCGTATGTGGTTGTGAGGCCCACAGATCCCGGTAGGGGCGCGATTCATCGCGCCCGTGCCCCGTGCGGCACCGTCATCCGTGGCGATCACAAACACCCGTAGGGGCAGACCTGCGTGTCTGCCCACCCTTTCCGCCGCCCCGCCCCCCGCACCGGACACCAATCCCGTAGGGGCCGCCCCACGTGGCTGCCCGTGCCTTCCCGCGCGCCGCCGCCCGCACTTACGCACCTCACCCCTCGATCCGATGCGGCACGAACCGGCTCAGATTATCCGTGATCGGGCCGCCCGACTCGCGGATGCCCATGCCGGCCGGGCTCTGCCCCACGATCCAGCTCCCGATCACCGGCTGCCACCCGTCGAAGGCTGGCAACGGCGCGTACTCCTGGAACACGAACCCCTCCTCGCCGTAATCGCCGCCCGTCTCCGCCTGCGTATGCCAGGGGGAAACGATGCGCACGTTCGCTCCCTCGCGCGAAAGGAGCGGCTTGGCGACGTACGCGTCCGCCGGGGTGAAGAGGAGGTCGTCGCGGTAGGCGGGGAGGAGGTTGGGATGGCCGGGGTTCCGCTCCCACAGGATCGGGAGGATGCCCTTGTTGGAGAGGATCATCTTCCACGCGGGCTCCATCCACTGCACCGGCGCCCGCACGCGCCCCAGGTTGATCCCGAACTCCTCGTGCACCATCCACTCCCACGGGTACAGCTTGAAGACGCAGCGGATGGACGTCCCCTCCGCGTCCACGAACTCCCGCGCCCTCGGGTCCCACCCGATCTCCTCCACCGGGAGCTGCACCGTCTGCAGCCCCGCCTGCTCCGCGCAGTCCCGAAGGTACTCCACGGTCGCCTCGTCCTCCGCGTCCGGCAAGGAGGCGAAGTGGACGCGGCCGGAGACGAGGTAAGGGCGCAGCTCCGCCCACGTCTCCACCAGCGCCTCGTGGATGCGGTTGAACTGGTCGGTGCCGGGAAAGCGGTCCTCCAGCCAGTACCATTGCGCCACCGCCGTCTCCACCAGCGACGTGGGCGTGTCCGCGTTGTACTCCAGCATCTTGGGCTCGCCGCGCCCGTCGTACGACAGGTCGAAGCGCCCGTACAGCGAGGGCGCGTCCTCCTCCCACGACGCCTCGATCAGCGGCACCGCGAGCGGCGGGATCGCCAGCTCGGCGTAGCGCTTCCCCTCGATCACCGCCTCCGCCGCCTCCAGGCAGAGGGCGTGGAGCTCGCGCGTGGCGTCTTCGATGCGCCTCACCTCGGCCATCGAGAAGACGTAGTGCGCCTCCTCGTTCCAGTACGGCACTCCGCCGGCCGTGTGGTGGCGCAGCCCGACCTCCTGCACGCGGCGCTCCCAGTCGGGGCGCGGCGGATTGGCTTCGCGGCGCACGCTCAGCTCCCGGCGCGTCCGATCCCGCCGCTGCGCCCGGCGCCGATCCGCCCGAAGCCGCCCCGGGACACCCTGGGGCGCGGCGCGTTGGCCACCACGGCGCCGCCGGGCCCGGTGCGCCCGATCCCACGATTGTCGTAGTAGATGCCGCGGTGGTAGATGGGGAAGAAGATGGGAACGAAGCCGGTGCGGGGCTGGTCGTCGCACACGTCGGGGTTCTCGGGATCGCACCACCCGCGCACTGTCTGCTCCGGGCGATCGTCGGCGCACCCCACGGCGCCGGCGGCCAGGGCGGATACCAGGGTGAGGCGTACGGCAGTGGACTTCTTCACGGGTCGCCGTTTGGCAGAGGCCAGCCGATGCGCCGGACGTTCGCCGGGCATTGGAAACACAGGGTGTTACGACGCTCGCGAGCCATCGGTTCCACGCCCCGCGAGCCGCTACGTTCGTCGGCTAGCAAGATGCACCCGGTGCGCCTTCCGCGCGAACCGGTCACTCCCGCACCCGCTCAGCGCGCCACCGTCAGCACCAGCGAACCGTACGCGTGGCCCTCTGGTTGCGCGCGGTACTCGCGCGAGCGGGCGACGAAGCGGTACTCGGCGGACCACTTCCGCGTCCGGAACCCCGCCGCCGCCTCGCCCTCGCTGACGAAGGGCAGCTTGCGCGCTGTAGAGCGGCTCCCGAAGGTGTTGCCATCCAGGAAGATGTCGCGCACCACCCACTCCTGCCGCCCTGCCAGCCGCGCATACGGACCCGCGCCGCGCCCCAGCACCCCCGACGCGCCCACCGCCGCCGCCGTCCTCACGTTCCCGATCTCCAGGCGGACAGCGGGCTCCACTCGCACCGCGCCCCCTTCCCAGCGCCTCCCCTCCTGGAAGCGCAGGAGGATGCCGGGCTCGAAGCCGGTCTGGTGCGCCCACCCCACCTGCCGCTCCGAACCCGTCAGCCGATGCACCCCGTTCTGCACCGGCTCTCCCAAAGCAGGCGGCCCCGTTACGCCGAGCTCCACCTCCACCGACCGCACCCCACGCCCACTCTCCCGCGCAACCCCGCCGCCCGCGTAGAGCCACGCCCCATACGGCCGCTCCCCGGGAATCGGGGTGGCCGCATCCCGCCGCGGCGTGTAGATCCGCTGCCCCACCTCGACGCGAGTCCGCCCGCACGCCTGCGCCGCGCCCGCATCACACGCGCGCAGCCACCCTGGCATCCACCGCGGCGCCGAATCCAACTCCAGACCCACTACGAGCCCCTGCGTGTAATCGTAATCCGCCGGCGCCCCCCGCCCACGCAGAGCGAGGATGTCGTTGTCCAGCCTCAGCATCACGGAGCGCACCCCCTGAGCTCCCGCCGGCCCAGCCCAGAGCAGGGCAACCACGACCATCGAGATCCGAATCCGCACACCCATTCTCCCGTAATCAAACACCGCCCCCTCTCTCGATAACGGCGAGGGCGCAGCCCTCTCCTGTTATCGGGAGAGGGGGCAGCGAGGAACGAGCGGGGGTGAGGGCCACCCACCTTGCCCCGACGAAACCGCCCCCGCCACATTCCGAACCCAACACGCACACCCACGGCCACGGGAGAAAACGCATGGTGGAGCTGGAGATCGAGGGCGGTGCACTGCACCTGGAAGTGAAGGGGATGGACAAGCTGTGGGCGCTCAAGAGCTCGCTCACCATACCGCTGCAGCACGTGCGCGGCGCGCGGCGCGATCCGGCGGTGGCGCGCGGATGGTACAAGGGGCTGCGCGCGCCGGGAACACACATCCCCGGCGTCATCGTGGCGGGGACCTTTTACCAGGACGGCAAGCGCATCTTCTGGGACGTGCACCGCGCCGAGAACACGATCGTCATCGAGCTTGCGGACGAACGCTACGACCAGCTGATCGTCGAGGTGGCCGATCCCGATGCGGCGGTCGCGCGGATCGGCAAGGCGCTGGCGGGCTGACCGTTTCCACGGAGTCCCGCGCGGCCGAGATCCGCCTGGCGTGGGCGTACGTCGCGGCGGATGAAGCCGGAGCCGCCGCCGCATCCGTGGCGGCGGTGGACGGCGCGCGCCGCGCATTCCGCGACGAGGGCGACCGCATCGTCCCCGAGGCGCCGGGCGTGGAGCACCTCCTCGTGCCCGTCGTCGCATATCGCGCGCTCCCGCCGCGCCGCCGGCCGCGCAGCTTCTGCCCGGTGTGCCTGGAGCGGGTCTGGCTCAAGCTGGGCGCGCGCAACCGCCCCCACTACGCGCACCTTGCCGGCTCTGAGTGCGCCGCCGCGCGCGGCGAGGGGGCGCTGCACCACGCCGCCAAGGTGCACCTCGCGGAGCAACTCGGCCGCGGTGGGCCGCTGCGTGTGCGCCCCGTCTGCCACCGTGTGCCGCAGGAGCGCAGCACGGAGCGCTGCACCGCCGCCCCCGAGAACACGTGGCCGCTGGAGTGGGACGAAGTGCGCGTGGAGCACTCCCTTCCCTCCCTGCGCGCGGACCTGGTGCTCCTGCGCGGCGGCTCCATCGTAGCGGCCGTGGAGGTCTACGCATCGCACGCGGTGGACGACGAGAAGGCCGCCAAGTACCGCACCCTTGGGCTCCCGTGGATCGAGGTCCCCGCGCGCGGCGTCCTCCCGGACCACTGCGACCCGTGGACTCCGGACGATCCCCTCCCCCTGCTGGGCGACAGCCGCCTCCACCCGCGGGTGTGGCGCTGTCCGCGTCACGAGGGGCTGTACCGCGGACTCCTGGAGGACGAGCGCAACGGCACCCACCGCGTGGCGCGGCGCCTGGTGCACGTCTACCGCGCCAACGCGGGCCGCAGCTCGGGCGAGAACCGCTGCCGCGCCGTGGGGATCTCGATGATGGAGCGGCGCGAGGAGGGCGAGGCCGCCGAGTCGTGGCTGGAGCGCGACGACAGCGGCGCGCGCATCGGCTCCCCCGTGCTGGGCGCCGACCGCGCCGAGACGCGGCGCATCCTGCACGAGCAGTT
>DASVTZ010000261.1 GCA_036387335.1 Longimicrobium sp. | reverse complement strand
ACGAATGCTGCCGACGCCCTTGTCCAAGTTGTTTGTGTGGTAGTGCGTCGTCCGTAGAGCAGACATCAGGCGTGCCCCCGGCTACGCTCCGCCAGCTTCCGGTCAGATTGCGTTTCTCGCGATTTTTCCCGTATCCTTATTCCCCTGGCCTCGAGTACTCCGGTGATGATTCCCCCGCCATGCGGACACAAGTGACCACGTACAACATCATGCGAACGCCAATGACGACCGTCCCCCCTTTGAAGTTCCGTGCTGCCCATCCGCAGGTACGATCACCCGTGATATCTCTTGTGACGACAATGTTCTGCATGTTGGCCGGCACTGGCTGCGGCCAGGGTACAGACGACCAGCAGACAGCTCTTTCAGGAAACGGGATTGTTGCGGATCGTTTCGAGGTCCGCCAAGCGCTGAAGGACGACATCCTCACCGTCTCGCTCGACACGGATCTGCCGGACGAAACTAAACTGATGGTGGACGTCTCCCGCAGATACTGGCAGGCAGGGGACACAACCGCCTATGTGAACGAGTACTTCGAAGAAAGCGGAGCCGTGAGCGGTTGGCGTGCTCCGCGGCAGATCGTGTTGGACGAAGACCGTTGGAGGGCAGCTCTTTCCGAGAAACAGCGCATCCTCGCACAAGGCGGAGATCCTTTTGACATTGGGCGTGTCGAAGACTCGGTGATCGTCTCGTTCGTGGTCCCAGTCAATCAGTCTGACCCTCGGTTTGGTGACCGGAATCAGCACCTTAGCGGAAGCGCAGTCAGCGTGAGTTCATTGGGTTGGCCTCTGATCGAACGTGAACTCCAACTATTCCGGAAGGCTGGGAAAGCCGACCCTTCCGCTCCCAAGTGGGCAGATCCAAGTGACCTACGTGTGGGGTGGCGGTACAGTCTGTCACGCGAGACTTCGCTGATGCCCGAACTCGAGCCCGCCGATCCGATGGCCGCAATCGCGCGGATTCGTATCATCCCGCGCGGAGGGAGTATCCGGATCTTATCGAGTGCCTTCCACGAGGAAACACGCTGGTACGAAGTGGAAGCGTACGATTCCTCGGGCGTGCAGGCGGGGACAGGATGGGTGAACAGCATCGCGCTCATCGGACAGGACGTAGCAGCGTTAGAGTGACGTCTACCCACCTACCACGCACCACGACGGCGGCCCCGCGTCGCCGCCCGTGCCCGCCCCCGCCCCGGCCGCCGCCACCCGCACACGAATCCATGCCACCGCCCCACCCCCAGGCTGGTTTGGGGGAGGGGCCGCGAGGAACGAGCGGGGGAGGGGGCCCGCCCGCGCTACCCCCGCGCCCACTCCGCCGCGGCCTCCAGCTCCACCGGCAGCGGCGCCTGGAAGTGGAGCTCCTCCCCCGTGCGCGGGTGCAGGAAGCGAAGCTCGAAGGCGTGCAGGAACTGGCGGCGCACCCGCTTCGCCAGCCCCGCGGCCCAGGTGCGGTCGGGCCCGGATACGCCCTTGTGCCGGTCGGCGCCGTAGGTGGCGTCTCCGACGACGGGGTGGCCCAGGTGAAGGAGATGCACGCGGATCTGGTGCGTGCGCCCCGTCTCCAGGTCGGCACGCACCAGGTCGGCGGCACGCCAGCGCTCGACCAGCTGGAAGTGCGTCACGGCGCGCCGCCCCCCCTGCACCACCCCCATCCGCTTGCGGTCGGTGAGGTGGCGGCCGACGGGGGCGTCGACGGTGATCCGCTCCTCGGGCAGGTGCCCCCACGCGGCCGCCAGGTACGCGCGGCGGATCTCGCGGCGCTTCAGCGCGTCGGAGAGGGTGCGGTGCGCCTCGTCGTGCTTGGCCACGATCATCAGCCCGCTCGTGTCGCGGTCGAGGCGGTGCACGATGCCGGGACGCAGCACGCCGCCGATCCCCGACAGGTCGCCGACCGCGTGGAGGAGGGCGTTGACCAGCGTCCCGGTCGCGTGGCCGGGGGCGGGATGCACCACCATCCCCGCCGCCTTGTTGAGGACGAGGAGGTCGGCGTCCTGGTAGACGACGTCGAGCGGGATCTCCTCGGCCGCGAGGGCGGAGGGCTCGGGCGCGGGGAGGGTGACGGTGATGCGGTCGCCGGGGGAGGGCTTGTCGCGCTTCTTGGGCGTGGCGCCGTTCAGGAGGACGCGCCCTTCCTCGATCCACTGCGCCGCGCGGGAGCGCGAGGTGTCCAGCCGCGCCGCGAGCCAGCTGTCCAGCCGCTCGCCGACGTCCTCGCCGGCGAGCAGCTCGCGCGTCTCTTCAGCGCGCGGCATCCCGCTCGCGCTCCGTGTGCTGCTCCTCTTTCCACAACGAGAAGGCCAGCACCAGCGCGCCGCAGGTGACGAAGATGTCCGCCACGTTGAACACCGGCCAGCGCAGCCCGGCGAGCCCCACGTCGAAGAAGTCCACCACCCCGCGCGACGAGCGCAACCGGTCGATCAGATTGCCGATGGCCCCGCCCGTCACGCCCGCGATGGCGATCAGGCGGGCCCGGTCGCGCCAGGGGGTGGAGCGGTACATCATCCCCAGCGCGATGGTGGCGACCACGGCCAGCAGCATGAAGACGATGCGCGACCATCCGCCCACGTGGATGCCGAAGGCGGCGCCGCGGTTGTAGATGAAGGTGAGGCGGAAGAAGTCGCCCAGCACCGGGTGCGGATCGTACAGGCGCATGTTGCGCTCGACGATGAACTTGGTGATCTGGTCCACGATCACCACCCCCGCCACCATCCCGACGTAGAGCGCCGTCTTGCTGCGCGCCTCGGCCGGCGTGTCGGTGTGGACGGCCCGGGCCGGCTCGCTCTGCGTCATCAGCGTATCGTTCATCTCACTAGGATTGGGTGGGCGCGACGCGGACCAGCGCGATCGTCGCCGTGACTCCGTCCAGGTCCACCTCGCGGACCGCCTCGTACCCGTCCAAACGCGGCACGGGTCCCGTCTCGATCTCAACCGCCAGCGTCTCGCCCGCCACAAGGGCCCGGAAGCGCTCCACGGCCTCAGTCACCTCCGACCCGCCGAACACGCCAAGCCGGATGCGGTCGGACACCTCCAGCCCCGTGTCCTTGCGCAGCTTCTGCACGCGGTTGACCACCTCGCGCGCCAGCCCTTCCGCGCGCAGCTCGGGGGTGAGCGTAGGGTCGAGGGCGAGCGTGTAGCCGCCCTCCGCCTGCACCACGAAGTCACCCTTCGCCCCCTGTACCACATCCATCTCGTCGCCGCTCAGGGTGTACGTCTCGCCGTCCGCCTGCACGGTGAGGGGCGCGCCGCCGCGGAAAGCCGCGATCGCCTCGGAGGCGAGGTCGCGGATGGCGGCGCCCACGCGCGGAGTCGCCTTACCGAACTTGGCGCCGATCACCTTGAAGTTGGGCCGCGCGCTGAAGGTCACCAGCTCCTCCGCGCGGTCCATGAACGCCACCTCCTTCACGTTCAGCTCGTCGCGCAGGATGGCGAGGAGGTCCTCGTCCGCGCGGACGCCGGCGGGCACCACGCAATAGACCCTGCCCAGCGGCTGGCGCACCCGGATCGACACGGTTTCGCGAGCGGCGCGGCCCAGGGTGCTGAGCGCGCGCACGGCATTCATCCCGCGCTCGAGATCTTTCTTGATAAACAGTTCGTCCGCCACCGGGAAGTCGGCCAGGTGCACGCTGGCGTCGTCGCAGAGCGCGCGGTGCAGCCAGTCGGCGAGGAACGGCGCGACGGGGGCCATCATCCGCGTGACGGTGACCAGCGCCTCGTGCAGCGTGGCGAAGGCGGCGCGGGTGTCGGCGCGGTCTGCGCTTCCCCAGAAGCGGTCGCGGGAGCGGCGGACGTACCAGTTGCTCAGGTCGTCCACCACGAAGTCCGCGATGGCGCGCACCGCGTGCGTCAGGTTGTACCCCTCCATGTGCGCGCCCACCGTCGCCGTGACCGACGACAGCCGCGAGAGGAGCCAGCGGTCCAGCACGGAGCGGTCCGCCACCTTTGGATCGTCGCCGCCCGGCGTCCAGCCCTCCAGGTCGGCGTAGAGCGCGAAGAAGCGGTACGTCTGGCGCAGCGTGTCGAACGTCTTGCGCTGGACCTCCTTGACGCCCTCCGGATCGAAGCGCTTGGGGATCCAGGGGTGCGACGAGGTGAGGATGTACCAGCGCACCGCGTCCGCCCCGAACTGCTCGATCGCCTCCCACGGGTTCACGATGTTGCCGCGGGACTTGGACATCTTGAGCCCCTCCGCGTCCAGCACCATGTCGTTGACGATCACGTTGCGGAACGACGGCCCGCGCCCCAGCAGCGTGGAGATCGCCAGGAGCGAGTAGAACCACCCGCGCGTCTGGTCCACCCCCTCGCAGATGAAGTCCGCGGGGAACTGCGCCTCGAAGGTCTTCTGGTTCTCGAACGGGAAGTGGTGCTGCGCGAAAGGCATGGCGCCCGAATCGAACCACACGTCCACGACCTCCGGTGTGCGGCGCATGGTGCCTTTACACTGCGCGCAGGGCCAGGTCAGCTCGTCCACGTACGGGCGATGCGGGTCCGGCAGCTCGGCCAGCCCGGTGCGCTCGCGAAGCTGGTCGAAGCCGCCGATGTACTCCAGGTGCGACGGGTGCTCGTCGCACACCCAGAATGGGAGCGGCGTGCCCCAGTAGCGGGTGCGCGAGATGGCCCAGTCCACGTTGTTCTCCAGCCACTCGCCGAAGCGGCCGCTCCCCACCTCGGACGGGAACCAGCGGATCTCGTCGTTGTTGGAGATCAGCTTCTCGCGCAGCTCCGTCGTGCGGATGAACCACGAGTCCCGCGCCATGTAGAGGAGCGGGCTCTGGCAGCGCCAGCAGTGCGGATAGCTGTGCTCTTCCTTGGTGCTGCGGAAGACCTGGCCACGCTTCTTGAGCTCGATGACGAGGTCGGTGTCCGCGTCCTTGACGAACTTGCCGCCCACCAGCGGCAGCGACGCGCGAAACGCCCCGCGATCGTCCACCGGCTGCAGCACGGGAAGGCCGTGCTCGCGGCACACCGCGTAGTCGTCCGCGCCGAATGCGGGGCTCATGTGCACGATCCCCGTGCCGTCGTCAGCCGAGACGAAGTCGGCGGGAAGGACGTGCCACCCGCGCCGCACCTCCTCGTCCGCGAACGCCGTCAGCTCCACCCAGTCGAACGGCCGCTTGTAGCGCAGCCCCACGATCTCCGACGCCGGGAAGGTGCGCAGCACGTTCGCCTCCGCCCCAAAGAGCGCAGGCACGCGCGCGGCGACGAGGACCAGCGTGCGGCCCTCCCAATCCACCTCCGCGTACTCCAGCTCCGGATTGACGGCGAGCGCCACGTTGGAGACCAGCGTCCACGGCGTGGTGGTCCACACCAGGAACTCGCGCCCGTCCTCCGTGCCATCCTCCTTCAGGATCGGCAGGGTGACGTACAGCGACGGGTCCTTGACGTCCTTGTAGCCGAGCGCGACCTCGTGGCTGGAGAGGCCGGTGCCGCAGCGCGGGCAGTACGGCAGGATCTTGTGGCCGCGGTAGACCAGCCCGCGGTCGGCGATCTCCTTCAGCAGCCACCAGACGGACTCGATGTACTCCGGCTGGAAGGTGACGTACGGCTTCGAGTAGTCCAGCCAGTAGCCGATGCGCGCCGAGAAGCGCTCCCACTCGTCCGTGTAGGTGAGCACGCTCTCGCGGCACACCTCGTTGAAGCGCGCGATGCCGATCTCCTCGATCTGCTTCTTGCCGCTGATCCCCAGCCGCTTCTCCGCCTCGATCTCCACGGGAAGGCCGTGCGTGTCCCACCCCGCGATGCGGGGGACGTGGCGCCCCTGCATGGTGCGGAAGCGCGCGACGGAGTCCTTGATGGCGCGCGAGAAGACGTGGTGGATCCCGGGGCGCCCGTTCGCGGTGGGCGGGCCCTCGTAGAACACGAACGGCTTGCCGTCGCGGGTGCGCTCCAGGCTCTGGCGAAAGGTGTCTTCCGCCTGCCAGCGGCCCAGGATCTCCTCTTCGAGCGCCGTGGTGGACGCGGGAAGCTCGGGGTGTTTCTTCATCGGCTGCGTGCTGCGCGGGCTCGGGGCGTACACGGGAATGGCGAGAAAGAGGGGGAATATAACGGGCGGGGGTAGGGGGCGCACGGGCAGGCCCCCTCCCCCCGGCCCCCTCCCCCGCCTGCGGGGGCGCAGGGCGGGTGAGGGGGAGAACACCCTCTCCGCCGCACACGTCCCGTAGGGGCGCGATTTATCGCGCCCGTGCCCGCCGCCGCTCCGCCGCTCTGCCCGACGCACACCGCGACCCGGTAGGGGCAGACCTGTGTGTCTGCCCACCCCCTGCCCCGCTCCACCCCTCGCACCCGGCCCCGAACCTCGGCCGCCCCACGTGGCTGCCCGTGCCCGCCGCTACTCCGACGCCCGGCAACCGGCCTCAGGTGCCCGCCTGGTAGAACTGCAGGCACACGCCGGAGGGCACGATCATGTGGAACTCGCGGCGCCCCCACGGCTTCTCCTCCAGCGGCCCGACCCGCGCCGACGTCCGGCCGTACTCGGCGTACAGCGCGTCCACGTCAGAGACGGCGATGCTGAAGCTGGCGTTCTCCGCCCACGCGCGATTGGTGTTGACGACCAGGTTGAAGCCCACACCGTCGCGCTCGATCCCCGCCATGTTCCCCGCCTGCCACGTCACCGCGAAGCCCAGCTCGTCCGTGTAGAACCGGATCGCCTCGTCCAGGCTGCCACCCGCGGGGATCATGGCCGTGATGGAGCGAAGCGAGGCCTTCATAGCGCGGTTCTCCTGATGGCGATCCCTCCACGAGCGATGAAGACGCGCAATCTAGCGGCGCCCGAGAAGGTCGCAAACCGGGCCGCAACCATCCGCGGCTGTGGCAAATTATTTGCGTATTGTAGGCGCAAACAGAGTGTACAGCGGCCGCATCTCTTTTGACAGGCTTCGCGCATCCGGCTACCTGTTCGTCCACGCCTGTAGCGCACACTGTCCAGGTTCTTCGCCGGTAGAAGACGTGGTTATGATCTGCTACGATGCTTAGCAACAGGCGCGAATGGACAGCGCCCTCTTCGACGGTTTAGTAGTCCATAACTTACATGTGCAGGCCCGTTACAAGCGCACGGAGCAAACACGCTAACTGATCGCGGTGCGATGCACCGCTTCGCCGGGGACGGCTCTCCCGCCGTCCGAGCCCCGACACGCACGCCACTCCGGGAGGCGGCGGGGCCATGCATCACCCGGAGTACCCAAGGAGGACGGGACGATGTCCATGAAGTGCAGGCGGTTGTTCGCGGCGACGGCGGTCGCCATCGGGCTGGCGGCGTGTTCGGACGTGCCCAGCGGTCCCACCCTGCCGGCCGATGCGCCGACGGCGTCGCGCCAGGCGGGACGCGCGAGCGAGGTGATCCCCAACCGGTACGTCGTCGTGTTCAAGCGCGATGTGAGCGACGCGCCCGGGCTGGCGCGGCAGCTCGTGGCGGCGCACGGCGGGACGATGCACCACACGTATCAGCACGCCATCAAGGGCTTCGCCGCCACCCTCCCTGAGGGTGCCGTCGCCGCGCTGCGCCGCAACCCGAACGTGGCGTACGTGGAGCAGGATCAGCGCGTGGATCTGGCGCAGGCCGGGAGCTGGGGGCTGGACCGCGTGGACCAGCGTGACCTCCCGCTCAACGGCAGCTACACCTACAACAGCAACGGCGCGGGCGTCAGGGCGTACATCATCGACACGGGCATCGAGACGTCGCACTGGGAGTTCGGCGGGCGCGCCTCGGTGGGGGCCGACTACGTGGGCGACGGATACAACGGGCAGGACTGCAACGGCCACGGAACGCACGTGGCGGGCACCGTGGGCGGCGCCAACTACGGCGTGGCCAAGGGGGTGTCGCTGGTCTCGGTGCGCGTCTTCGGGTGCAGCGGCGGCTCGCAGTGGTCCACCATCATCGCGGCGGTGGACTGGGTCCGCTACTACCACGTGAAGCCCGCGGTCGTGAACATGTCGCTGAGCGGCGGCGCCAGCCAGGCGGTGGACGACGCGGTGCGCAACCTGATCGCCGCCGGCGTGACCGTCGCAATCGCCGCGGGGAACGACTACTCCTACGACGCGTGCTACAAGTCGCCGGCCCGCGTGGGCGAGGCGCTGACGGTGGGCTCCACCGACTCGAACGACTACAAGTCCGACTTCTCCAACATCGGCTACTGCGTGGATCTCTTCGCCCCCGGCGGCGGGATCACCTCCGCGTGGCTGTACGGCGGCACCAACACCATCAGCGGCACCTCGATGGCCACGCCGCACGTGACGGGCGCCGCGGCGCTGTACCTGCAGGGCAACCCGACCGCCGCGCCGGCCACGGTGAACAGCGCCATCGCGGCGAACGCCACGCCCAACAGGCTGTACGGCATCGGCACCGGCTCGCCGAACCTGCTGCTCTACACCCTGGGCGGGTCCGCGCCCCCTCCGCCCCCGCCGCCGCCTCCGTCCGGCCTGTCCGCGTCGGTGACTGGCGACGACTACCTCTACGGCGCCACCACAGGCTACTACTACGCGAGCGTGACGGGCGGCAACGGCACCTACAGCTACCAGTGGCAGTACAGCACCGACAACGCCACCTGGAACAACGTGGGGACGAACAGCAGCACGTACACCCGCAACGTCTCTAACTACGCGCCTTCGTTCTACCTGCGCGTGATCGTGACGTCGGGCGGCGTATCCGCCACGTCCCAGTCGTTCTACGTGTATCACGAGCCCGGCGAGCCGATGTGCGGTAAGTACTACTGCTAGAGCTCACACCGGGGGCAGTAGGAGCAGAGGCACAGGGAAGAACTTCTTCTCTGTGCCTCTGCTTTTTCGTGGGATCGACCGGCCGTGTGCCGCGACGTCCGCGCCGCGCGGAAAGGGTGCGCGCCAGCAGCGTAGCAACGAGCCTGACACCTGGTTCTCCCGACCTGTCTTGTACTTCTCATACAGGCGTGAACAGAGTGTACATGACCGCCGCATTCGCACCCGCGCCGACAGTCGGCAAGGTACGATTGATGCAGATCAAATCTGAACTGAGGGCGCCTTTCCCGCTCCTCCACCCGTCGCAACGCGGATGTCGCAACCTTTATAGATAAAGACCCGAAAGGGATTGTGCATCACATAATGTTTGGTTAGTCATTCTATCGCGATCGCGGACCTGAACCGACCTGCGCCGAACAGACGCGGTGCGCTGCACCGCTGCGCCGGGGACGGCTTTCCTGCCGCCCGGGCCCCGACACGCACGCCACTCCGGGAGGCGGCGGGGCCATCTTTCACCCGGAGTATCCAGGAGGATGGGAAGATGCCCATGCAGTGCAGGCGGTTGTTCGCGGCGGTGGCGGTTTCGATCGGGCTGGCGGCGTGTTCGGACGTGCCCAGCGGGCCCACCCCGCCGGCCGACGCTCCGACGGCGGTGCAGGCGGTGCGGCAAACGGGGAAAGGCGGACAGCCGATCCCCGGACGCTACGTGGTGGTGTTCAAGCGCGAGGTGAGCGACGCCCCCGGGCTGGCGCGGCAACTGGCGGCCGCGCACGGCGGAACGTTGCACCACACCTACCAGCACGCCATCAAGGGCTTCGCGGCCACCCTCTCCGACGGAGCCGTCGCGGCGCTGCGCCGCAACCCGAACGTGGCGTACGTGGAGCAGGACCAGCGCGTGAGCGCCGTGGTGGGGAGCTGGGGGCTGGACCGCGTGGACCAGCGCGACCTTCCGCTGAACGGCAGCTATTCGTACAGCAGCACCGGCTCCGGCGTCACCGTGTACGTCATCGACACCGGGATCGAGACGTCGCACTGGGACTTCGGCGGCCGGGCCTCGGTGGGGTACGACGCGATCGGTGACGGGTACAACGGGCAGGACTGCTATGGCCACGGCACCCACGTGGCGGGCACCGTGGGCGGCACGAACTACGGCGTGGCGAAGTCGGTGAGCCTGGTGTCGGTGCGGGTGCTGGACTGCGGCGGGTCGGGGACGTGGAGCGGCGTGATCGCGGGCGTGGACTGGGTTCGCTACAACCACGCCACCCCCAGCGTCGCCAACCTGTCGCTGGCCGGCGGCGCCATGCAGGCCATGGACGACGCCATCGAGAACCTGGTCGCCTCCGGCGTGACGGTGGCGGTCGCGGCGGCCAACGACAGCTACGACGCGTGCTACTACTCGCCCGCGCGCGCGCCCTCCGCGCTCACGGTGGGCGCCACCAACTCGTCCGACCAGCAGGCCTGGTTCAGCAACTACGGGAGCTGCGTGGACCTGTACGCGCCGGGCGAGGGGATCACCTCGGCCTGGCTGGGCGGCGGCACCGCCACGCTGGACGGCACCTCGATGGCGACGCCGCACGTGGCGGGCGCGGCGGCGCTGTACCTCCAGTCGAACCCGTGGGCCTCGCCATACACGGTGAACAGCGCGATCCTGTCGAACGCATCGCAGTACAAGCTCTACAACCTGGGCGCCGGCTCCCCGAACCTGCTGCTCTTCACGGGCAGCGGCGGCGGCGGCACCGACCCCACCCCGCTCTCCGCGTACATCAGCGGCCCGGACTACGTGTACACGGGAACGTGGACGTGGCAGGCGGTGGCCAGCGGCGGCAACGGTACGTACAGCTACCAGTGGCAGTACTCGGTGAGCGGCAGCACGTGGACCAACGTGGGGACGAACAGCGCCACCTACACCCGCAGTGTGGGTCCGAGGCTCGGCTCGTTCTACCTGCGCGTGGTCGTGACGTCCAACGGGACCAGCTACACGACTCCCGCGTTCTTCGTGTACAAGGAGCCGGAAGACTACACGTGCGGCAGCCGCATCTGCCCCTGAGGTCTCGCGGGACGGCAGCATGAACGGAGGGCTCCGCGGGCGATTCTGCCCGCGGAGCCCTCCATTTTGAACAACAGAAAAGCCTCACACAGAGGACACAGAGAGAACTGCAAGCCACAGAGAAGACCTCCTGTGGTTCTCTCTGTGTCTCTGTGTCTCTGTGTGAGCCATGCAGTTGCCGTTCGTCTCAGCTGCGCGGGATGCGCAGCTTCTGGCCGGGCTGGAGGGCGGCGCCCGCGTCCATGTCGTTGGCTTCCCGCAGCGCAGGCACCGTGACGCCGTACTCGCGCGCGATGCCGAAGAGCGTCTCCCCGCTCTTGACCGTGTGCTGCGACGGGCGCGGCGTCTCGCTCGTGGATGCGCGCCGGGTGCTCCCCTCCGTGCGCTCGGCTGTGCGGGGCTTCGTCTCGCCGGATGAACCGCGCGCGCGTGTCGCCGCCGAGTCGCGGTTGGCGGCGCCGCGGCTCCTGGATGCGGAGGAGTCGCGACTGGTGCGAGTCCTCGATGCCGACGAATCGTGCGAGGCCAAGGCGGTGCGGCGCGTGGCGGAGGAGTCGCGGCGCGTGGAAGTGGAGCGGGTCTTCGCCGCGGAGTCGCGCGATGCCGTCGTGGTCCGGCGCGCGGCGGACGAATCGCGGCGCTCGGCGTTCGTGCGTGTGCGCGGCGCCTCGTCATCGCTGGACGCGCGGCGCTCCGAGGTCGTTCGGGCGCGCGGAGTGTCGTCGGTGGATGCACGGCGCTCCGATGCGGTGCGGCTGCGCGGAGCATCTTCGTCGCTGGATGCGCGGCGCGTGGAGTCGGAGCGGGTGGTGCGGCGCTCGGACGTGCCGGTGCGCACCGATGTGGACGAGCGCGAAGCGGTGCTCGGGCGATCGTCGTCCGAGGAGCGGGTGCGGGCGGCGCGCTCGGACGCGGCGGCGAGCGAAGCGGAGGAGCTCGCGGCGCGCGGAAGGCGCAGGCGCATCCCCAGCTCCACGCCCTTGCCGGCGGCGATGTCGTTGGCCGCACGAAGCTGCGCGACCGTCACGTTGTACTTCTCGGCCAGCCCGCGCAGCGTCTCGCCGCGCTCGACGGTATGCGTGCGCGGGCGCTCCTCGCCGTCGGAAGCGCGGCGCGGGCGGGCGGAGCTGTCCGCGCGCTCGGTGCGGCGCGGGCGGCTGGCGGATGGGCGCTCATCGTCCGAAGATGCCGAGCGGCTCGCCACGCGCTCGCCATCAATCGTCCGACGGGCGGTGGGGCGCTCGTCGTCCGAAGATGCCGAGCGGCTCGCCACGCGCTCGCCGTCGCTCGTGCGGCGGGCGGCGGAGCTGTCGGAAGAGCGGCGGGGGCGCGCCTCGTCCGTGGCGGCCACCTTGCTCTCCGCGCTGTCGCGCTCGGATGCGCGGCGGCGGGGGGTGTCTTCGTCGTCCTTGTCGGCCTCTGCGCGGGCGGCGAGGCGGCGGGCGCTGGCGGCGCGCTCCTCGGCGCGGGCGGCTTCGCGCTCCTCGGCGCGGCGCGCGGCGCGGGCGCGCTCGGCGATGCGGGCGGCTTCGCGCTCCTGCTCGCGCTGGGCCTCGCGGGCGCGCTCCTCCTCGCGGCGCGCGGCGCGGAGGCGGCGGGCCTCGGCGCGCGCGGCGTCCAGCTCGGGCGAGCTGGGGCCGCGCGGCTCGTCGGACGCGGAGGCCAGGCGCTGGCGCTCCACCGGCCGCGCGTTCAGCGTGCGGACCGCCGGCGCGGGAAGGCGCACGCGGTCGCCCGTTCCCATGCGGTCGAGCGCGGCGCTCAGGTTCAGCTCGCGGATGCGCTCCACCGGGATCGCGCCGGCTGCCGCGACCTGCGCGACGTTCTCGCCGGGGCGCAGCGTGTACCATGCGTAGCCCCCGCTGCGGCGGTAGGCGGAGGTGTCGAAGGCGATCTGGATGGCGGGGCCGCTCCCCGCCGGCGTCCACACCTTGTAGCCCGCCGGCGCCGTGCCGCGCACCAGGTGCGGGTTGAGCGTGGCGAGCTCGCTGGCGTTCAGGTTCGCGATCTTCGCCAGCTCGGCCACGGGCGTCTCGATGTCCACCCGCACGCTGTCCGGCCGGAAGCGGGGGAGGACGTTGGCGGGCGCCGGGTAGCCGAAGCGCGCCGGATCGCGCCCGATGATGGTGACGGCGTAGAGGCGCGGGACATAGTGCCGCGTCTCCTGCGCCAGGTCTCCGCGCTCGGCGAGGTCCCAGAAGTTGGTGACGTTGTAGCGGCCCAGCCCCCGGTTGATGCGCCCCGAGCCCGCGTTGTACGCCGCCGCGGCCAGCGCCCAGTCGCCGCGGAAGTCGCGGTGCAGGTCGCGCAGGTGGCGCGCGGCGGCGTGGGTGGAGCGCACGGGGTCCATCCGCTCGTCCACCACGTCGTCGATGCGCAACCCCATCCCCCGCCCCGTGGTGGACATGAACTGCCACATCCCCACGGCGCCCGCGTGGCTGCGCGCCGTGGGCGAATAGCCGCTCTCCACCATCGCCAGGTGGTGCAGGTCGCGCGGGATGCCGTACGAGGCAAAGATCTCCTGCACGAAGTCGCGGTACTTGTCCGCCCGCGACAGCCACTGCCCGATCACCTCGCGCCGCTGGTTGACCAGGAAGTCCAGCTCCATCTCCACCCAGCGGTTGGCCTCCACCGGCAGATCGTAGCGCACGTCGCCCAGGATGTTGGCGCGCGCCTTACCGGGCGCGCCCGCGAGCTCGAAGCTCTCGCGGATGGGCTCGGGTGCCTGCACGGGCTGCGCGGGAAGCGGCGCCGGGGCCGCGGGCCGAGGGGCCGGAGCCGCACGCCCGGAGGCACAAGCGGCCGTCCCCAGCAGAAGCGCGAACGGGAGCGTTCGGAGCATGGGATACATCATGTTTATCTTGGAGATCAGAAGCGCCGCCGGGAGGGAGTCGGGGCGCGAGCGGAACGTGGTGGATGTGGCGAAGATAATCCGCGCCGCCGGACCGCGGTACCGAAACTGACCCGAAGACCCGCCCGCGGAAACAGGCGCTCCCCTTCTAAGTCATTGCAGGGCAACGCGCTGTCTGCTGTCAGCAAACAGATTACAATGTTACAAACATCGGTGGGCTGAGGCGCAACCTCTCCTCTGTGCCTCTGTGTCTCTGTGTGAGCCCCTGCCGTTGCCGTTCCTCTGCGCCTCCGCGTCTCCGCGTGAGACCCGCCGTCACCCCGCGTTGCCCTGCAGCTCGAGGATCCGGCAGATCTCCGAAAACCGCTGCATGTACTCCGCCTCGCGCGCCGCATCCGCCTCCGCCCCCATCGACAGGCCGCGCGCCGTGCGCCAGCGGTGGAACGCCAGCTCGCTCGCGATGCGGTGAAGCTCGCGGCGCGCCCGCCAGCGCCTCAACCCTCCCTTGCGAAACGCGGTCGCGCTGGCGCCAAGCCGGGTGCGGACGCCGCACAGGCACTCCAGCTCGCCCGCGGGGAGCACGCCGGTCTCCACCAGGTGCCGCAGGTGCTCGCGGATCACCCGCCCCTCGCGGCGCAGCGACGTGCGCACCACCCAGAGCACGGCCACGAAGGCGGGGACCATCACCAGCAGGTACAGCACCAGGAACCACCCCTCGAAGGAGGCGGAGAGGTTCCAGAGCGCGTGCAGCCCCATCGCCGCCGCCAGGCCGAAGGCGGCGACGAGCCAGCCGCGCGCCTTGCTGCGCCCCTCGCGCACCATCCCCAGCCCGATCCCGAACATGCTGGTGAAGAGCGGATGCGCGAACGGCGCCATCAGCCCGCGCAGCACGAAGGTCAGCACCGAGCTCTCCGTGCCCTCCGCCACCGCCTGCCCGTAGTACTGGACGTTCTCCACCATGGCGAAGCCCAGCCCCACCATCGACGCGTAGATCACGCCATCCACCACCCCGTCGAACTCGTCGCGCAGCTCGGAGAAGAGGAAGAGGAGCGCGAACCCCTTGGCCAGCTCCTCCACGATCGGCGCCGTGAAGACGGAGCCGATCACCTCGCCCATCTCCACGCCCCACGCGCCGTCGAGCAGCACCTGGAGGAGGCCGTTGACCATCAGCGCGATAAAGACCGCCACCGTGGCGCCCCACGCAAAGGTCTGCGCCAGCGTCCACGCCGGCTCCGGCTCGAACCGGTCGAGCCAGAGCGCGAGCACCACGTACACCGGCACCGGCACCACCGCGATCGCCACGCCCAGCGCGAACGCCGCGGGCCCGAGCTCCGCCGCGATCAGCAGCAGGCTGAGCACGCCGCACGACGCCGCGCCCCAGGTGAGCACGCGGTGCGGCTGCGCGCGGCGCGTGGAGGGAAGCGGGGGTTGAACGGAGGTCGCGGAGTCCATCGGCAAAGATCAGGGAAGCGTGCCGTAGGTGCGCTCCAGCACCCCGCGGCGGTAGTCGAAGATCTCCTTGAGGCGCGGCGCCACCAGGAGCCCGCGCGCCAGCCCGCCGCCCGGCGGCAGCGCGTAGTGCACGATGTCCGTCATCTCCACGCCGCCCTCCACCGCGCGGAACAGGTGCTGGTGGTGCCAGAAGCGGTAGGGTCCGAAGCGCTGCTCGTCCACGAACCGGTTCGGCTCGTCCACGTGCGTGATCTCCGTCACCCAGTTGACGGCCACGCCGAAGAGCGGCCGCACCCTGTAGGTGATGATGAGCCCCGCGTACACGCTGTCCGGCAGCGGCGAGGTCACCTGGAAGCCCAGGCGCGGCGGGGTGATCTTCGCCAGGTTGCGCGGGTCGGAGAAGAAGCTCCACGCCTCCTCCATCGGCACCGGCACCCGCTGGACCGTCTCCATCCTGTGCACCTTCATCCGCAATTCCGCGCTCGGGGCTCGCCAACCAGCGCGCGAAACGTACACGAGTTGGCCGTTCGGGACAATCGTGCGCCACCCTTGTGTTTTCGGTTTTTGTGCGGCATCCTCCCTGCGTAGGTGAGTCTGAGGAACGACGGAGGTGTGGATGGCGGAGCAGGCGGAGCTGTTCGCGGGCGGGGGTGCGCGCGCGCTCCCGGTGCTGGAGCGACGGGGGGACGCGCTCTTTTACGCGCTGGACGGCGCGCGCCTCGCCGCGCCCGGCACCGGGGTGATGCGGGGCACGCTGACGGTGAATCCGTACGTCGGCTGCGAGTTTTCGTGCGCCTACTGCTATGCTCCGTACGCGCACGGCTGGCTGATGGAGCGCCTGGGCGAGACCGGCCGCCTCCTGCGCGAGCCCGGCACTCCGACCGCCTTCGACCGCGCCATCTTCGTCAAGCGCGCGGGCCAGAGCGTGGCCGGGGCCGTGCGCCGCTCCCCGGGCGCCCTCGTCGCCCTCGGCACGGCGACCGACCCGTACCAGCCGGCGGAGCGGCGCTTCGGGATCACGCGGGGCGTGCTGGAGACGCTGGCGGGGATGCGGGGGGTGCGCGTCTCCATCACCACCAAGAGCCCCCTCGTCCTGCGCGACCTGGACCTGCTGGAGCGCATCCGCGCGCGCGGCGGCCGGGTGGACGTGCACGTGTCGCTGATCTCCACCGACGCGCGGCTGCTGCGCGCCATCGAGCCGCGCTCCCCCACCCCCGCGCGCCGCCTGGACGCGCTCCGCCGCCTGCGCGAGCGTGGGATCCGCGCGGGCGTCTTCGCCATGCCCCTCCTCCCCGGCCTCACGGACACCCAGGAGAGCATCGACGCCCTCTTCGCCGCCGCCCGCGCCGCGGATGCGTGCTACGTAGTTGCGGGCGGGGTGCGGCTGTCGGAGGTTTCGTGGCGCCGCTTCCTACCCGCGCTGCGCACCCTTCGCCCTGACCTGGTGGACGCCTACGAGGAGATCATCCGCCGCCGCTCCCCCCGCCGCACCATGTACCGCAAGAAGCTAGACGCGCGTATTGAGCAGGCGCGCGCGGCGTACGGGTTCAACCGCGGCGCGTTCCCGACGATGAAGCCGGATGTGGTGGAGGCGCCGCAGCTGGTGTTGTTCGAGTGAGGGGCTAGAGGGCTCCGGAGGGTGCCTGGAGGGTGCAGGGGCAGGATGGATGGGAAGGAGCCCGGCAGGGGTCCGGCGGTTGAAACCGCTGCAACAACCGCGGGAAACCTGCCTTCGCAGGTTTGCACGCACCGATTCGCCGCGCTACCGGAGGGGCGTGTGGAGGGCCGGATCCCGAACACCGGGGGATGAATCCCCCGGCTGGAACTACGGGAAGCCCACTGAAAGTGGGCTCGCGCGCGGAAGCCAGTCCGCGAAGGCGGACTTCGCGTGGTTCCAGCCGCGAATTCATTCGCTCCTGGACCCGGGGGGCTCCCGCCGCCCCGGCATCTGGCCACGCGCGTGGACCTCGCCCCCGAGTCCGCGAAGGCGGACTTTGTGCTTTTGTTGCAGCGAGTTCACTCGCCCGGCAACCCCGAGCCCCTAGCCCACCTCCTGCCCCCAACCATCAAGGATTCGCCGGCCACTCGCCGTCGAACGCAACCACGCGTGCGAAGGCCGCCTCGCCGCCCTGGAACTTCCAGGGGAAGACGCCCAGGATCAGGCGGCGGTTCTGGAGCTCGGGGGCGCTGATGTCGCCGCCCAGGTTCTCGATGTGCATGCAGTTCTTGTCGAACAGCTTGTTGTGCGTGAGCTGGTAGTCCTCGTCGGGGAAGAGGCGCGCGACGGCCTCGGGGCCGCCGAACTTCTTCTCCGCGGCGGCGCGCACGCGGTCGCAGTGGTTGTGCAGGCCCTTGCCCAGGAAGCGCCCGATCGGCAGGTCCATCGGGTGGTCGGTGGAGACCACGTCCACGCCCCAAATGTGGATCTCCTTCTCCAGCAGCCACGGCACCATGTCCGGGTGCGCGCCGGGGTGCATGTGGATGTACTTCTCCTCGTCCGCCTTGTCGCCCCACTGCGCGTAGCGGTGCCAGCCGGTGTGCAGCAGCAGGATGTCTCCCTTTCGCACCTCCACGCGCGACTCGATCATCTCCGGCGTGTACACCGCCAGCTCGTCCATCTCGTCGCTCAGGTTCACGATGACGCCGGGGCCGCACAGCCACTCCATCGGAATCTGGTCGATGGTCATCCCGTTGGTCACGAAGTGGCGCGGCGCGTCCAGGTGCGTCCCCATGTGGTTGGAGGTCTGAATGTACTGCGCGTTCACGCCGTGCTCCGCCTTGCGCTTGATGTACTTCACCTCGAAGGGCGGATAGTACGGCCAGAAGGGGGCCTGCTCGTTCAACGGCTGCGACAGGTCGTACACTTTCATCGGATCTCCGGGATGTCGTGGGTTGGGGCGGTCAGTGCGTGGGTCATGCGATGGCGCCGCGCGCACGCTCGAATGCGCGCGGAAGCACGCGCCGCACCAGCACCTCCGCGAGCTGGCGGCGGTACGCGGGCGTGGCGTGGATGTCGCCCGGTGGATCGATGTCCTGGTGCGCGGCGGCGTGGGCGGCGGCGCGGATCGCTTCGTCGCTTGGCGATTGGCCATCGAGCGCGGCAGCGGCCTGGGCGGCGAGCACCGGTCCGCCGCCCACGCTGAGCAGCGCGATGCGGGCACTTGTGCAGCGCCCCTCCGCATCCACCTGCACGGACGCCGCGACGCCCGCCAGCGCGAAGTCGCCATGGCGGCGCGAGATCTCGTCGAAGGCGAAGCCGGTGTTTGGCGCGGCGGTCGGGACCTCGATCTCCACCAGCATCTCCTCCGGCTCCAACGCGGTGCCAAAGAGGCCGGTGAAGAAGTCCTCCGCCGTCACCGTGCGCGTGCCGCCGGGGCCGCGTAGATGGAAGCGGGCGCCGAGCGCGAGCATGACGGCCGGCAGCTCGGCCGCGGGGTCGGCGTGGGCGATGCTGCCGCCCATCGTGCCGCGGTTGCGGATCTGCGCGTGGGCGACGAACGGGAGCGTCTCGGCGATGAGGGGCGCGCGCTCGGCCAGCAACGTGCTGCGCTCCGCCGACCGCTGCCGCACCATCGCGCCGATCCTCACACCGCCCTCCGCCTCGGCGATCGCGTCGAGGCCGGGGATGCGGTTGAGGTCGATGAGCACGGCGGGCGCGGCGAGGCGGAAGTTCATGGCCGGCACCAGGCTCTGGCCGCCCGCGAGGAGCTTGGCGTCGTAGCCGTGCTCCGCGAGGAGTGCGAGCGCTCCCTCGACCGTGTCCGGCCGGTGGTACGCGAACGGGGCGGGCTTCATCGAAGTCCGTGTCTGGGAGGTGCGTCGCGCGGCCGCAGCAGCCGGACGGCCACCCAGCCCATCGCCGCGATCGCCGCGATCAAGAGGGCGTGTTCGGGCCACGGCGGCGCGGGCCCGAACGGATCCGCATCGTTCGCGAGGCTCATACCCGCTGGATCGAGCAGCGCGACGATCTCGAGCATCCCCAGCAGAAACGCGGCGGTGAGCAAGAGGATTCCCAGGGCGATACGCATGGTGCGTCTCCCGCAGATCAGGTGGAACGGCCAGCGGCCAGGCGCGCTTCCAGCTCCTTGTTCAGCGCGTCCAGCCCCTGCTTGGTCAGCATGCGCGCGACCTGGTCCAGCAGCCGCTGCCCCACCCCGGCCACCTTGCCGCCGACGGAGAGGTCGGCGTGGTAGCGCATCCGCGTGCCGCCGGCCACCTCGTCCAGATTGACGGTGGCCTGGCCGCGCGTGAAGCCGAGGGCGCCCTTGCTGTCCACGATCATCACGTAGCTCTCCGGCGGCACCTCGTCGGCGAGCGTCACGTTGAGAGACCACTCCGCCGCCGTGACGGGGCCCACGCCGATGCGGATCACGCCCTGGTACGCGCCGGGCCCCGTGAGGGTAAGGCGGCGCGCGCCGGGCATGGCCTTGGCCAGCACCTCGGGGTCCTGCAGCAGCCCCCACACGGTCTCGCGCGGGCCTGGAAAGGTGTGCTCGCCGTCTAGGATCATGAGGTGCGTGAGTGGCGGGTGAATGGGTGCGCCGGGCCCGTCCGGCCGCGGTGGGGAGCGCTTCATCGTCGCGCAGGAGCCGTCGCGGAGATCAGTTCCAGCGTCTGCCTGTACTCATAGACCACGACATGCGCTTCCGCCGAAGTGTAGGGCGGCTGCGATATCTCCCTGGAGACGGTTCGCGTGTGGCGGACGAGCCTGCCCGAGCGGGCATCGAAGAAGACCCGCCCCTGCTCGTTCACGCGGACCGACACGATCACGGAGGGGAAAAAGAAGAACTCCATACCTGGCGGCGGGGGCGGCGGCGGCCCTCGCCGGCGCAGCTCGCTGGTGCGCGTCCCCTCGTAGTCCACCACGGTTACCACGGTCCTCCCGATCCTGCTCTGCCCCACGACGCGATAGTCGATCCGCCGGGTTTCCGGCTCGGTATACAAGGTGTCCTTGGACAGCTCGGTGGTGCCCCCGTCCCCCCACGTGCGGGCATCCGGCAGGGGACCGCCGGGAACCCGGAGCAGGAGTAAACGGATGTCGTTCGCCACGTCCGGCCAGGCTTGAGAAAGGCCCTCTTGTGTGACAACACTGTCGATCCCCCGCTGCCCTACCGCCATCACCAACGGCAGCCCCACGATCTCCGGACCCGCGGTCCGCACGGGCGTTTCTGCTCCCGGTTTTTCCAGCCGAGCGTTTTCGATCCAGGCAGTGGCCCGCCCCTCTCCCGTCGAAACCAGGGCGAAACGGACTCCGCGCCGTTCCAGGAGTTTCCGCTCATCCACCATCATCACCGAACTGAACGTTTCCGAGGTGATCCGGTATCGGAGCGTGTCACCGCGCGCCCACGCGTATGCCATGTCCCGCGTCCGCGCCCCGGCTCCCACGGAGGCCGCGGCGCATCCCGCGATCCCGGGAAGGAGGATCGCCCCGGCCACTAGGGCCCGCAGGCGGATGAGTGTGCCCGGCGCGCCGCGTCCCCTTCTCATTCGAGCCGGGAGATCGGGTGCGGAACAACTCATGCCGCGCGCGTGCCCTTCACGCAGCCCGTCGGGCAGGCTCCGGTCCGGGAGTTTCCCCGCATCAGTCGGCCGCCAACGCTTCGTCATCTTTCACACGAGCGGGGCGGGCTTCGCGCAGGAGCTCGAAGAGGCGGCTGGGGCTCAGCGGGATCTCGCGGATCTCCAGCGCCAGGTGCGGGAGCGCGTCCTCGATGGCCTGCGCGAAGACGGCGCCGGTGGGGATGCACCCCGCCTCGCCCACGCCCTTGAGCCCCAGCGGGTTCAGCGGCGCCGAGGTCTCGCGGTGCGCCATCTCCACACGCGGCACGTCCAGCGCCGTTGGGAGGAGGTAGTCCGCGAAGGATGCGTTCATCAGCTGGCCGCCCTCGTCGTACACGAGCTTCTCGTAGAAGGCGTTGCCGATGCCGTGCGCCACCCCGCCCTGCACCTGGCCCGCGACGATCACCGGGTTGATCAGCTTGCCGCAGTCGTGCACGACGATGTAGCGGTCGATGCGCACCATCGCCGTCTCCGGGTCCACCTCGACGACGATGGCGTGCACACCGCTGGCAGTGCTCCCGTGGTCGGGTCCGAAGTAGGCCGTGGACTCCAGACCGGGCTCGGTTCCAGGCACCACGGCGCCGCGCAGGGGGTTGGCATGGCCTGCGAGCTGCCCGAAGGAGATCGAACGCGACGGGTCAGCCGTCACGCGCACGGTGCCGTACGACAGCTCCACTTCATCGCTCCCCACACCCAGCACGCGCGCGCCCACGTCCAGCACCTTGCGTCGCACGGAGAGGGCGGCCTCGTGGCAGGCGCTCCCCGCGACCACGGCACCGCGGCTGGCGAAGGTGCCCGTGCCCCAGCCGAACTCGCGCGTGTCGCCGGTCACCACGTTGACGTTGTCCACCTCCACGTCCAGCACGTCGGCCACGATCTGGGCGAAGGCGGTGTAGTGCCCCTGCCCCTGCGTACCCAGGCCCGTTGCCACGCGCACGCGGCCGCTGGGCTCCACCGTGACGCGCGCGCCCTCGTAAGGGCCGATTCCCGTGCCCTCCACGTACGACACGATCCCCATCCCGATGAACCTACCCTCCGCACGCAGCCGCGCCTGCTCCTGCCGAAAGGTGTCGCGGCCGACGATGTCGAGCGCGGCCTCGAGGGCGGGCGCGTAGTTGCCGCTGTCGTAGTAGAGGGGCGCGAAGTCCTGGAAGAGGATCTGGAAGGTGTGCGGGAAGACGTCGGAGCGCAGGTAGTTGCGGCGGCGGATCTCGTCCGGCGTCAGCCCCAGCTCGCGCGCGGCGATGTCCAGCAGCCGCTCCATCACGAAGACGCCGTGCTGCCGCCCCGCCCCGCGCACCGGCGTCACTGTGACGGTATTGGTGAAGACGGCGCTGAACTCGCTGTGGTACGCCGGCACGTCGTACGGCCCCAGCAGCGTGCACTGGCTGTTGATGGGCACGGTGAGGCCGTAGGGATCGTACGCGCCCGTGTCGTGAAAGAAGAAGTCGCGCACCCCCAGGATCTTGCCGTCGCTCGACAGCGCGATCTCCGCGTCGTGGATCTGAGAGCGCTCCTGCGTGGTGGCGAAGAAGTTCTCCTGGCGGTCCTCGGCCCACTTCACCGGCCTTCCCAGCCGGATGGCAGCCCAGGGGACCAGCACCTCCTCCGGGTAGAACATCATGATCTTGGGCCCGAAGCCGCCCCCCACGTATGGCGCCACCACGCGCACCTGCGACTCCAGCAGCCCCAGCATCCGCGCCAGCCCGTTGCGGATGGGGATGGGCGCCTGCGTCGTGTCCCAGACGGTGAGCTCCTCGGAGCGCGCGTCCCAGCGCGCCACGACGGCCCGGTTCTCCATGGCGGCCGCCGCACCCCGGTCGTAGTGGAAGCGCCGCTGGATGACGAGGTCGGCGTGCGTCTTCGCCTCCTCGTAGTCGCCGTGGCGCTGCGCGATGTGGGCGGCCAGATTGGTGCCGAGCTGCGGGTGGATGATGGGCGCCTCGGGCGTGAGCGCCGCCTCCAGATCTACGACGGGCTCCAGCGGCTCGTAGTCCACCATCACGTCCGCCGCCGCGTCCTCCGCCAGGTAGCGGCTCTCGGCGACCACCATCGCGATCGCCTCGCCCACGTGGCGCACGCGGTCCTTGGCGAGCGGCACCTGCGACGCCTGGTTGAAGATGAGCCCCTCCACCGGCGGCGGCGGCACCAGCAGCGGCCCCGGCTGCCAGTAGTCGCCCAGCATGTCCGCCGTGATGACGGCGACGACGCCCGGGCGCTCGAGCGCGGCGGTGGTATCCACCGAGTTGATGAGCGCATGCGCGTGGTCGCTGCGCACGAACGCGACGTGCAGCATCCCTTCGAGGTGCACGTCGTCCACGAAGAGGGCCTCGCCGGTGAGCAGCCGGCGGTCCTCGTTGCGAACGGGCGACGAGCCGACGTGCCCGCGCGTCATCCCGCCGCTCCGCGCTGGGCCGCGAGCTGCACGGCCTCCACGATGTTCTGGTAGCCCGTACAGCGGCACAGGTTGCCGGAGAGCGCTTCGCGGACCGTGTGCTCGTCCGGCGAGGGCTGGTCGCGCAGGAAGGGGATCATCGACATCAGTATCCCGGGCGTGCAGAAGCCGCACTGCAGGCCGTGCGCGTCGCGAAACGCCTCCTGCAGCGGGTGCAGCGTGCCGTCGGGCGATGCCAGCCCCTCCACCGTGGCCACCTCCGCGCCGTCCGCCTGCACCGCGAAGACGAGGCACGACCGCACCGCCTCGCCGTCCATCAGCACCGTGCACGCGCCGCAGACGCCGTGCTCGCAGCCCACGTGGGTGCCGGTCAGGCGCAGCTCGTGGCGCAGGAAGTCGCTCAGCAGCAGCCGCGGCTCCACCGCGCGCCGGTGCGGAACGCCGTTGACGGAAAGGGAGATCTCCACCGGATGCGGCATCGGTGCTCGGGACGGGGATGGAGCGCCACGCGTCTGCGGCGGGAGGGAAGGCCGCGGGCGAGTGGCGCAAAGGCGTGCCTGGAACAGATAGAGCCCCCGCGGCGGCGTCGCAAGAGCGCGCGGGAACCCCGTGCGCTCCGCCGGCCTCGCGCCTACCTTGTGATCCGCACCCGCGCTCCCCCTCCGCCCCGACGCCGATGCCCGATCCTTCCTCGCCGCCCATCGTCGCCCGCGCGGTGGCCCACGCCGATCGCACCGCGCTGGTCACCGAATCGCGCACCCTGACCTACGCGGAGCTTCTGGAC
>DASVTZ010000260.1 GCA_036387335.1 Longimicrobium sp. | reverse complement strand
GCCTCGGTAGACCGCCTCGCGAAAGTCCGTGTCGGCGCTCGCCCACACGCGCTCCTCGGAGGACTCGCGGTAGTCCTGGACGCGCACGACGGTGTAGGTGACGCGCACGCGCATGGCGCGGCGGCCCTCGCGCACGGTGCGCGGCGCCGCGCGGCGGCACGGCTACGCCCGCCAGGCCCCCACCCTGCGCGACGCGGTGGAGCTGGGGCGCGCGGTGGGCGCGGAGCTGGTGGTGAGGGCGGCCATCGACAGCGTCGTCGTCACGGAGAGCGGCCTGCGCGAGACGCGGCGCCCCGCCCGCACCTCCGCCGGCGCAGACACCGCCTACACCGTGCGCGAGGGCCGCCGCGCTATGCGGGTACGCGTCACCTACACCGTCGTGCGCGTCCACGACTACCGCGAATCTTCCGAGGAGCGCGTGTGGGCGAGCGCCGACACGGACTTCCGCGAGGCGGTCTACCGCGGCAACCCGCGCGAGCTAACCCTCGCCAGCCGCGAGCGCGACCTCTTCGACGAGCGCCGCGCGGGCCGCGCCGGGCAGGCGCTGATCGACGAGCTGACTCGCGACCTGGGGCCGCGCATGGAGCGCGAGGTGTTCGAGCGGCTTCTGCGCGACGTGCGGTAAGGGGCCCCACCCCCAGCGTCGCTCCGCGACGCATCCCCCTCCCCCGATACTGCCCGGGGGAGGGGGTGTTCGTTTGGGGTGTGGTCAGACGATGCGGTCGGCCATCGCCAGCACGGCCGGGTCGGCTTCGGGGATCTGCGGGGCCATCTTCTCCAGCGCGTCCACCACCACCTGCGCGACGAGGTAGTCGCGGACCGGCTTCTCGTCGGCCGGAACGATGTACCAGGGGGCGTATGGGGTGCTGCAACGGGTGAGCGCGTCCTGGTAAGCTTCGGTGTACTCGTCCCAGAGCTTGCGGTCCTCCAGGTCGCTGGGGGCGAACTTCCAGCGCTTCTCAGGACGGTTGAGGCGCTTCAGGAGGCGGCTCTTCTGCTCGTCTCTGGAGATGTGCAGAAAGAACTTGAGGATGGTGGTGCCGTTCTCCGTCAGCATCCTCTCGAAGTCGTTGATCTGGTCGTAGCGCTTCTCCCATCGCTCGCGCGGCGCCAGCTTGCGGACGCGCACCACCAGGACGTCCTCGTAGTGCGAGCGGTTGAAGACGCCCACCTGCCCGTACTCCGGCGTCGCGCGGTGGACGCGCCACAGGTAGTCGTGGCGAAGCTCCTCGCCGGCGGGCGCGGCGAAGCTGGCGAGGTGCATCCCCTGCGGGTTCACCGCGCCGAACACCTTGCGGATGGTTCCGTCCTTGCCGCCCCCGTCGCGCGCCTGCAGCACCACCAGCAGCGACCGCTTCCCCTCCGCCTGGAGGGCCGCCGCGAGCTTCTCCAGCCGCTCCAGCAGCTCCTCCGTCTCGCGTTCTACGTGCTTTCCACCGGGCACTTCGGACGGCGGCGCGGCGTCGTCGTCCGAGAGACGCGGGCGCTGCGAGGGATCGATCGGCTTGAGCAGTGTCATCGGGGCGCCCGGCGTTTGCGGTTTGCGTGCGTGAGGGACCGGTGATGCGTCCCTTCAAGGCGCGGGCCGTGGCGGTGCGGTGCGTGATTTCGAGGAAGGCAAAGGGTGGGCAGACACGCAGGTCTGCCCCTACCGGCGCCGGTGCGCGGGGCGAAGATCGGGGAACGCAGAGGACGGGCGCGATGAATCGCGCCCCTACCGGATATATGCGGCAGTTCTCCCCCTCACCCGTCCTGCGCCCCCGCAGGCGGGGGAGGGGGCTTTGTTACCGCCTCCGCACCCGCAGCACCGCCTCGTACCTCGGCACCGGCT
>DASVTZ010000259.1 GCA_036387335.1 Longimicrobium sp. | reverse complement strand
GTCTGCCCCTACGGGATTTTCGTGTTCCGGGAGGCGAGCAGCGGAGCGGCGCAACGCACCGGCACGTGGGCGTCAGGCGGCGTTCTCCCCCCTCTCTCGATAACAGAGGCGCCAGCCTCTCCTGTTATCGGGAGAGGGGGGGCGGGGGGGTGAGGGCCTCTACGCCACGCCCGCTGACGTCTTCGCCCAGTCGAGGCGGCGGCGGAGCTCCTTGTCGCTCATGCCGCGGATGGCGAGGTCGGCGGCGGCGGGGCTGTTGAAGGTGATCGTGGTGCGCACCGGCTCGGCGGCGGGCTCCTCGGCGGGGCGGAAGGCGAGCACGGCGCCCTTGCGCATGTGCGCCACCACCGCCTCGGCGCCCACCGCTTCCCACACCCGTCCCTGGTCGTCCGTAATCTGTCGCATCGTCGCTGATCCGTTCATCGGGGTCACAGCACCTTGAGGAGCGCGTCGCCCAGCGCTTCCACCTGCCAGCGGCGCACGCCCTGGACCGCGGCGAGCTGCTCCAGGTCGCGCGGGCGGGCCTTCCCCACCTCTTCCAGGACCGCGCGGCTCATCAGGAAGCCGCCGTCCATGTCCAGCTCCTCCGCGCGCGCGTTGCGGGCTTGCTTGAGCCGCTCCACGCGCTCCTCCAGCTCCACGTCGCGGTCCCAGCGCTGCGCGCGGGGGAAACGGGGGAGCTGGTCCTCGGGGACGGCCAGGCCGCGCTGCACCGCCGCCAGGATGTCGCGCCCGCGCCGCTGCGCCATCCCTTCGGAGACGCCGGTGATGTTGCGCAGGGCGCGCTGGTCCTCGGGCGGGGCGGCGCTCATCTCCAGGAGGGCCTGGTTGTTGAGGACGCGAAAGGTGGCCTGGTCGCGCTCGCGGGCCACGCCCTCGCGCCACTCGTGCAGCTCGCGCAGGATCGCCAGCCCGCGCGGGGCCAGGTCGCGCGCGCCCTTCATCTTGAGGAACGCCTCGCGCCCCTCCTCCGGCTCCACGAACTTGGTCAGCTCGCGCCGGCGGAACTCCTCCTCCGCCCAGTGCAGGCGGCCGCGCTCTTCCAGCGCCGCGCGGAGCTTGTCCCGCAGGGCGGGGAGGTGCGCCGTGTCGGTGGCGGCGTACTGCTTCATCCCCTCGGTGAGCGGGCGCTCCGCCCAGTCCGCGCGCTGGTACTCCTTGGGGAGCTTGAGCCCCAGGTACTTCTCCACGATGCTCCCCAGCCCCAGCGACTTCTCGCCGAGGAAGGAGGCGGCGATCTGCGTGTCGAAGAGCCCCGCCACGGAAAGCCCCGCGTCGCGGTCCAGGATGCGCAGGTCGTAGTCCGCGTCGTGGAAGATCGTCTCCACCGCGGGGTCCTCCAGGAGGTCGGCGAGCGGGTCAAGGTTGCCGACCGTGAACGGGTCGACCAGGAAGTGCTCCTCGCGCGAGGAGATCTGCACCAGGCTCATCCGGTCGAAGAACCGGTGGTATCCCGCCGCCTCGGTGTCCACCGCGATCAGCGGCAGCCCGCGCAGCCGCTCCACGGTGCGCCGGAGCCCTTCGGGAGTGTCGATGTATTCGTATTCCATTGCCGCCGGGGTAAAAGACGCGGCAAAATCGCCCCGTGCGCGAGGTGTCGCAAGGGCGGGAGGAACTGCCAGGTCCTGAGTGCTGAGTCCTAAGTCCTCAAAAGCGCACTAACGCACTCACGCACTAACGCACTCCTTCTTCACGAAACACGTTCGCGTACCGCCGCGCGCCCGGCGCCCGCGCCGGACCCCTGCCCGCCGGATCGTCGTGCCGCGCCAGGACACGGTTGGTGACCATCGCGGAGACGTGCTCGTCCAGCGGGATGAGCTCGGCGTACAGCTCAAGGGCCCGGTCCACGTCCACCTCGCCGGCCAGCGCGTCCACCAGGTCGAAGATGTTGGCCACGTGCGTCTCCACGATCGCCTCCTCGCTGCGGGCGGCGACGATGAGGAGCTTGCGCTTGGCTTCGGCGGAGAGGCGGCGGCGGCGCAGCCAGTCGAACATGACGGATTCCTTGCGGTTCGGGGCACTCGGGGCGTCCTGAATCTGGCCCCGCGGGCCGCACACTGCAACCCCGCCCCCGCGTGTGCGCGCAAGGCCTTGGTGCGGCGTCCACGGGGCGCTTATATTACGCCGGGCTCCCCGTGGGCCCCCCGACGCGCGGCCGCCGTGCCCGCGCGCTCCCGCCGCCTGGGAACACCGCATGGGAACGTCTTTCCTCAGCTCCGAAGAGTTCGACGAACGGGCTCACCGCCTGTACGAGTCGGGCGACTACGACGAGGCGCTCGAGATCCTCCGCGAGGGGCTGCGCCACCACCCAGACTCCGCGCTCCTGCACGTGGGGATGGGCTACGTGCGCATCGCCCGCGAGGAGTACGCGTGGGCGCGCAAGTCGTTCGAGGAAGGGCTGCGCTCCGACGAGGAGTACGAGGACGCCTGGGTGGGGCTCGGTGAGACGCTCCTCAAGTTCGGGCAGGTGGATGCGGCGCTCGGCTGCTTCGCCCGCGTGGACGACCTGGGGCTGGCGGACGACCTGGAGCTGGGGCTCACCATGGGGCGCGCCCTGTACCGCGAGGGGCTCTTCGCCGATGCGCGGGTGCGCTTCTCGTCGCTCGCGGGCAAGCACCTGGACAACGCCGAGGTCGCGGCGGCCCGCGGCTACACGCTGCACGCGCTGGGTGACGACCTGGGCGCGCGCCGCGAGCTGCGCCGCGCCCTGCGGCTGGAGCCGGAGCTGCACGAGGCGCGCATCTACCTGGCCCACCTCTTCCACGACCGCGGCGACACGCGCGGGGCACTGCGCGAGCTGGAGCGCGTTCCGCCCGCGGAGCACTGGGACACGCTCTCGCTCTGGCGCTACGTGGAGCTCAAGTGCGCGCTGGAGGGGATGGCGCAGGACGATGCGCGACTCGACCCCTGGCGTCAGCGGCTGATCGAGCTGGAGATTGAGCCGGACGAGGTGGACCACCTTCTGGCCGAGGTGGAGGCGCAGTTCGAGAGCGCCGAGGACGCGCCGCCCGTGCTGGAGCTGGCGCCGCAGATCGACATGATCCTGCGCATGCTCAACACCACCGGCGTCCCCGCCGAGCAGCATCGCGTGCGGACGAGCGAGGGGTCCGTGTTCGAGGGGACGTGGGAGGAGATCGTGGAGCGGATGCGCGACGAGAGCGATCCGTCCATGCCCGTCACCACCTTCATGCGCCGCACCTCGCGGCGGATCCTGGAGAGCATCGGGCGCGACCTGCCGTACGACTCGCCCGAAGCGTTCGTGCGGGGCGGAGCGCGGCTGGGCCTCCTCCGCATCGAGGACTAGCCGTGCTTCCCGTTCCCGAGAGCACCCTGCGCCCGCTGCGCGGCGTCGCGGGCGACATCAGCGCACTGCGCGGCGGCACGGCCAGCCCCGGCGCCCTGGTGCGCGTGGCCCGCGCCGCCGAGAGCACCCTGCGCCGCGTGCTGCGCGACGATCCCACCGCGCCCGTGGAGCTGCGGCTGCGCGCCCTCTCCCCCGACGACCTCTCGACCGACGAACTGCTGGCCGAGCTGCGCCGCCGCGACCGCCTGTCGCTGGAGCTGGCGGCGGGCGTGCACGAGCTGGGCGCCGTCGCCGCGCGCGTGTCTGAGGGCGCGGAGCCGAGCGTGCGCGACTTCGAGATGGCCCGCACGGTGGCCGACGGGCTGGAGCGCCACCTTCTTTCCGCGCCCGCCGCGCCGGCCCCGCTGCTGGAGGACCCCGTGCTCGCTGAAGAGGCAGAGGCGCCGATCCCGGCCCACGACGACGCCACCCGCGTGCACACCGTCCCGCGCGACCGGGGGCGCAGGCCGCTGGCGTTTCTGGCGGGCGCGGCGGGAATCGCGGCCATCGTGCTCCTTGCCGCCTGGGCCGTGAGCGGCAACCGCGGCGGCGACCTGGAGCGCGCCGACCGGCTGGTGCGCGAGGGAAAGATCGCGACCGCCGCCCAGGAGCTTCGTGAGTACGCCAACGCCCGCCCGGAGGACCCGGAGGGGCGTTTGCGCCTGGCTGCGGTGTATCGCGAGGCAGGCCGTCGAGAGGATGCCCTCAAGGAGCTCCGCGCCGGGCTCGTGTCCCACACGGAGGACGCGGGACTCAACTCGGAACTCGGGCACCTCCTGCTCGACTCGGGCAAGCCGCTTGAGGCAGTTCGCGCTTTCCGACTCGCCATCAAATCGGACAGGGAGAACGAGCGCGCTTGGGTCGGTCTCGTGCGGGCGTTGCGCGAGGCGGGGCTCGGGCGGGACGCGGAGCAGGCGCGCGAGGGTGCGCCGGTGGCGGTGCGCGAGCTGGTGCCACGCGCGCTCCCCGAGATCCCGGCCGCGCCCGCCGCCACGCCGCAGGGCCAGCTTCCCGCGGCCCCCTGACCGGGGCCGCTTCTCTTTCCGGGGTACCTCCTACGATGGACGCACTCGACCGCCTGTACCGGCGGGTCGCCGACGTTCTCCTCCGCCAGCCGGACGCACAGGTGACGGTGGGAGACGTGTACCAGAACCTGGTGCCGTACCGCCTGGTGCGGAGCGAGCTCGGCTTCAGCGAGCTGGCGGAGTACGAGCACGCCCTGCTGCGCCTTCTCTCCGGCGAACGCGACTACGTGATCGTGGAGCGCCCCGAGGTGCAGGAGGAGCTGCAGCGTGAGCTTCGCGCCACCAACCCGATCCTGGGGATCTACCGCGACTACGCCAGCGTGGGGGTGTACCTCAACCCCTACGCCCCCGAAGTCACCGTGCTGGCCGCCGCCCAGCCGGTCCCCGCGCAGCGCTCCGTCCCCGCCGAGGCCGGAGCCGCGCCTGCCGCCGAAGTGACGGCGCCGAAGCGGGCTGCGGCGTGCCCCGGCTGCCGCACCCCGCTTCCTGGCGACCGTCCGGTGCGCTTCTGCCCGTCGTGCGGCAAGTGCCTGGTGCCGGTGCCATGCGCGGAGTGCAGCTCCATGATTGAGCCGGAGTGGAGGTTCTGCGCGACGTGCGGATGGCCGCGCGAGCCGGGCGCGCGCGTCGCGCCGCCCTCCCCGGAACAACGCTTGCGGTGACGCGCCCCCCGCGACGTTCCGTTTTTCCTGCGACCGGCGGACATGAGCTGATGCGGCGACGGACCTGGTGGGTGGCGGCGGCGATGGTGGTGATGGCGTGCGACCGCGGCGGCGGAGCGCGCAAGAGCGGCGGCGGCAGCTCGGCGCCGGCCACCACGGCCGAGGCCGGCCGCCCAGTTGCCGCGGCGCCCGTGGGGGTGCTTCCTCCCGGCGTTCCGCGCGAGGCGGGGGAGCAGGGGCGCGAGCTGTACCTGAAGGCGTGCGTCATGTGCCACGGCGAGAACGGCGGCGGCACCGCGCTGGGCCCATCGCTCACGGACCGCGCCTGGATCGAGGGGAACGGCTCCTTCGACGAGATCATCGCCGTCACGCGCAACGGCGTCGCGACCCCGAAGGAGTTCCCCGTCCCCATGCCCGCGCGCGGCGACGGCACCTTCTCCGACGAGCAGATCCGCGCGGTGTCCGCCTACACCTCCTCGATCGCCAACGCGCGCTAGATTCCGGCAAAGCCTCACACAGAGACACAGAGAAGACGGCAAGGAAGAGGAGGACACCCCGTCCTCCTTTTTCTTGTTTTACCCCTCTGTGCCTCTGTGTGAGGCTGCAGTTGGGATGCTTGACGCCCGCACCCGCATCCGGGTACGTTGGCGCGCTTCGTTGCGGCACCTTCCATCGAGAGAACAAGGCGAGAGATCATGGCCCGCGTTGCGGTGCTCCCCGGCGATGGCGTTGGCAAGGAGGTCACCCGCGAGGCCGAGCGCGTGCTGCGCGCCGTGCGGCCCGACCTGGAGCTGGTGGAGTGGCCCCACGGCGCCGACCGCTTCCTGGAGACCGGCGAGACGATCACCGACGCCGAGTTCGCCGAGCTCTCCTCCAGCTACGACGCCATCCTGCTGGGCGCCCTCGGCGATCCGCGCGTGCCGGGGAACGAGCACGCGCGCCAGATCCTGCTGGGGATGCGCTTCAAGCTTGACCTGTTCATCAACTTCCGCCCCGTGCGCCTCCTCGACGAGCGCCTCTGCCCGCTCAAGGGGAAGACGGTAGAGGACCTGGACTTCGTCATCTTCCGCGAGAACACGGAGGGGGTGTACGTGGGGATGGGCGGCACCTTCAAGCAGGGGACGCCGGACGAGGTCGCGGTGCAGGAGGACATGAACACGCGCAAGGGCGTGGAGCGGATCATCCGCGCCGCCTTCGACTACGCGCGCGCCCACGGCCACTCCCGCGTCACCCTCTCGGACAAGGCCAACGCGATGGAGTTCGCGGGCGGCCTCTGGCGCCGCGTCTTCGCCGAGGTCGCAAAGGAGTACCCGGAGATCGAGCGCGAGGCCCTGTACGTGGACATGCTGGCGATGGACCTCGTGCGCCGCCCCGAGCGCTACCAGGTGATCGTCACGGGCAACCTGTTCGGCGACATCCTGAGCGACCTCGGCGCCGCACTCGTAGGCGGCCTGGGCCTGACGGCCTCGGGCAACATCCACCCGGGGCGCGTCTCCCTCTTCGAGCCGGTGCACGGCTCCGCGCCGGACATCGCGGGGCAGGACAAGGCCAACCCCCTGGCCGCGATCCTCACCTCCGCACTCATGCTCCGCCACCTGGGCGACGACGCCTCCGCCGCGCGCATCGAATCCGCCGTCCAATCCGCCGTCCTCGCCGACGAGACCACCTCGGACCTCGGCGGATCGCTGGGGACGGTGGCCGCCGGGGAGGCAGTGCTGCGGCGGTTGGGGTGACGACCCTCACCCCCGGCTCGTTACACTCGCCTGCCCCCTCTCCCGATAACAGGAGAGGGCTGCGCCCTCGCCGTTATCGAGAGAGGGGGCTGTAAATACGTCCCGCCACGTGCTACGGGCGTGCACCGCATTCGGCCGCCTGCGAGACCGCTTCAGCGGTCTTCCCGTGGTTCCAGCCGGGGGATTCATCCCCCGGAACTTGGCCGCGGGACCGTCCCCACCGCCCCCCACACCAACCTCGCCGCCGCCCAACCTGCGAAGGCAGGTTTCCCGCGGTTGTTGCAGCGGTTTCAACCGCCGGGGCTGCCCCCGGCTACCCCCGGCCCCCTCACCACAGCCGCAGCTTGTCCAGGTCCGCGCGAAGCTTCAGCAGGGCCTGGTCCTTCTGCTTCGCCTCCAGCATCACATCGTAGGGGAGCGGGGCGGTTTCGCGGAGGAACCAGGCGAACTCCCAGGGATTCACGAAGTCCGCGTGCTGCGAGAGGAGGGGCGGGACGGTGACCTCCTTCTTGCCGCGCACGATGGTGCGCAGGTCCATCTTGGGGGAGGAGAAGTGCACCTTGGGCTGGATGCCGCCCCAGGTGCCGAGCGCCTTGCGCGCGGCCTCGCCCACACTGAGCCCGCCCGGGTTCAGGTTGTGATGCTGGTGGTCGAAAACGAGCGGGACGCCGGTGGCCTCGTGGGCGCGCAGGCAGTCGGCCATCGAGTAGACGGTCTCGTCGTTCTCGATCACCAGGCGGCGGCGGGCGGATTCGGAGAGGCGGGCGAAGTTGTCCACGAATCGCGCGATGGCGGAATCCTTGTCGCCGTACGCGCCGCCCAGGTGCAGCACGACGACGGCCTCGGGTCCCTGCTCCATCGCGTCGAGAAGCTCCGCCTGCGCGTTGACGTCGGCGATGCCCTTGGCGTTGATCGCGGGGTCCTGCGCGGAGAGAAGGACGTACTGCGACGGGTGCAGCGAGAGGCGGATCCCGAAGTCGCGCGCGCGGCGCCCCAGCTCCGCCAGCTCGTGCGCGCACTCGCGGACTTGCGCGTGGAACTGAGGCATGTCCGGATGCGTGGAGTACGGCACGAAGTCGGAGGAGATCCGGTACATGCGGATGTCCACCTCGTTCAGGTAGTCCAGGATCGGGTGCAGGTAGTCGATGGAGACGCGCAGGTGCGGGTTCGACTGCCACTTCCGCGCATCGTTGCTCTTGAGCCCCTCGCGCCCCACCACCTTGACGGCGAATCCAAGGCGCCTCGGCCATTCCCGCTTCGCCATCCTTCCTCCGGCAAACAGAAGTGCGTTAGTGCGTGAGTGCGTAAGTGCGCCGGGTTGAAACGCACTCACGCACTGACGCACTTACGCACTCTCAGGGCCGCTGCACCAGCACCCACACCGATTCCGTGCTCGTGCTGTAGAACATCGAGATCACCACGTCCTTCTGCCGGCCGTCCTTGAAGCGGAACTGGTAGTTGAAGGAGGTGTTGAGGCTCTTCGCCGCCACGCCCTCGCGGAAGCGGCCGTGGAACGCCTGCACCTTGGTGCACGGCGCCACTTCGTCGAAGAAGTTCTTGCCGATCGCCTCTTCCTTGAGCATGCGCGCCAGGTCGGACTCGGTCTGGTTGAACTTCAGGACGGTGCCATCGCGGTTGAGCTGGATCATCCCGACCGGGAGTGTGTCGAGCTCGGTCTCGGTGAGGACGTCGGCCTTCTCGAGCAGGCCCGTGGGCGATTGGACGGTGGAAAGCATCAGGGTCTCCGGTGGAGGGTGGCGGCGGCGCGATGGGCGCGATTCCGGGCACAACGTTATCGTGTTGCATCATGTTTGTCCATAGTTGGCGCGATGTAACAGATGGCGCTTGCAAGGGAAGCGTGGAACGGCTGTTGCGATGGGTCCCGGCTCCCCCGGTGGGCGGGGAGGGGCGGATTCCCCTCTGAGGATCGAGCCGGCGCGGCGCGGCACCGGGAGCCGGCGAAACCACGAAGGAGACATCCCATGGCGAGCGAAATGGATCGGGTGGTACCGCTGGGGCAGCTGGACGACTTCAAGGTGGCGGAGGGCGATCCCGACGTGCGCGGCTGGCAGGTGGTGGCCTCCGACGGACGGACGATCGGCGAGGTGGACGAGCTGCTGATCGACACCAACGCGATGAAGGTGCGCTACCTGGACGTCGAGGTGGAGAACGGCCTGATGGCCGAGCCCGACCGCCACGTCCTCGTGCCCATCGGCTACGCGCGCCTGGACCGCAGCGCCGACCGCGTGATGGTGGACAACATCGCCTCCACCGATCTGCGCACGATGCCCGCCTACGACCAGTCGCCCGTGACGCGCGACTACGAGACGAGCGTGCGCAACAGCTTCCCCGGCGGCCCGGCGGCGACCGAAGTCGAGAGCGACACCGGGATGGCCGCGGCCGGCTCGCACGACACCGACTTCTACACGCACGACTCCTTCGACGACAACCGCTTCTTCGGGCGCGGCGCGGAGACCGGCGCGGGCGAGCAGCGCGTCACGCTCTCCGAAGAGGAGCTGGCGGTGGGCACACGGCAGGTGCAGGCGGGGCAGGTGGAGATCGACAAGCACGTCGAGACTCGCCACGTGGCCGAGAGCGTGCCGGTGATGCACGAGGAGGCGGTCGTCGAGCGCCGTCCGATCACCGACTCCATGGCCGCCCGCGGCGCCACCATCGGCGAGGACGAGACGATCCGCGTACCGCTCACGCAGGAAGAGGTGGTCGCCGAGACGCGCACCGTCGCCAAGGAGGAGCTGGTGGTGCGCACCAACCAGGTGACCGAGACCGAGACCGTCGAGGCCGACCTGCGCCGCGAGCGCGCCGAGGTGCACCGGGACGAGCCGACGCTCGGTGGTGGCGGCGGGTACAGCGCCGGCTCTGCGGGGCTCGGCGGTACGACCGGCACGGGGCTTGGCGGCACCGGCCTCGGTGGGACGACCGGGAGCGGGCTCACCGACAACCCGGGAATCGGGAACGGGAACGACAGCATGGGGCTGAACAACAGCTCCACCGACCCGCTCCGGCGCAACGACACCGGCGGCAACCTGTAGGCGACGGCGGGGTGGCATGAAAACGGAGGGGCGCTCCCGCGGACGCGGGGGCGCCCTTTTGCCTACAGAGGGACCGGTGCATCGCCAATCCCCCGGCTGGAACCACGCGAAGACGACTGAAGCCGTCTCGAGGAGCGCGGATCTCGGCCCGGAGTCCGCGCAGGCGGACTTTGTGCTGTTGTTGCAGCGAGTTCACTCGCCACCCACAAGACCATGACCGATTCAGGCGCGGTACGGGGGCCGTGGATCCTGGCGCTGGACGCCGGGAGCTCGTCCGTGCGCGCCGAATTGTTCGATGCGGCGGGCGCGGAGCCGCCGGGGTTCGGGGCCGCCCGGGCGGAGTATTCGTGGCGCACCGAGGAGGGCGCCATGGAGACCGACGCCGAGGCGCTCGTCGGGCGGTGCGTGGAGGTGATCGATGGGGCGCTGGTGGCGGCTAGGAAGGTTGGCGCGGAGATCGCAGGGGTGGCGATGGCGACGTTCTGGCATGGCTTGGCGGGCGTGGGGAGCGACGGGCGGGCCGTCACGCCGCTCTTCGGGTGGGGCGACGCCCGGGCGGCGGACGCGGCGCGCGAGCTCGCCGGGCGGATGGACGCGGCGGAGTACCACCGGCGAACCGGGTGCTGGCTCCATCCTACCTACCCCGCCGCGCGCCTCCTCTGGCTTCGCGCGGAGGCGGGCGATAGCTTGCCGCGCGCCGTCACCTGGCTGTCGGTGGGCGAGATGCTCCTCCTGCGCTTCTTCGGCGAGGCGCGCACGTCGCTGTCGATGGCGTCGGGGACGGGGCTCCTGGGGCTTCGCTCGTGCGCGTGGGACGAGGAGACGCTGACGGCGGTCGGCGTGGAGCCGGGGGCGCTGCCGGGGGTGTCGGACGAGCCGCTGCGCGGGCTGAAGGCGGAGTGGGCGGCGCGGTGGCCGGAGCTGGGGGAGGTCCCCTGGTTTCCCGCGCTGGGCGACGGCGGGTGCGCGAGCCTGGGGAGCGGCGCCTTCGGACCGGGGCGCATGGGACTGACGGTGGGGACATCGGCGGCGCTGCGGGTGCTCCGCGCCGATCCCGATCCGCAGGCGCCGGAGTCGCTCTGGTGCTACCGGCTGGATGGGCGGCGCACCGTCTCGGGCCGTGCGCTTTCGAACGGAGGGAATGCGTTCGCGTGGCTGTCGAGGACGCTGGCGCTGCCGGCCGCTGAGGAGCTTGACGCGGCGCTGGACGAGCTTCCGCCTGACGGTCACGGGCTGACGGTGAGCCCGGGGCTGGTGACGGCGCGGCCTCCCCTGATCGATCCCGACGAGCGCGCGGCGCTCCTCGGTGTCTCGCTGGCCACGACGCCGCTGCACATCGCGCGGGCGTGGCTGGAGGCGGTCGCCTACCGCATCGCGGACGCGGCGGACGCGATGGAGGGCGCGTACGGACCCGCGGACGAGGTGGTCGCCAGCGGCGGCGCGCTGCATGCGTCGCCCGCGTGGACCCGCATCATCGCGGACGTGCTGGGGCGCCCCGTGCGCCTGGCCGCGGTGGACGAGGAGACGGCACGCGGCGCGGCGCTCATCGCGCTGGAGCGGCTGGGGCTCATCGACGACCTGGCGGCGGTGGCGCGCGTCGGCGGCGAGCTGTTCGTGCCGGACGCGGGGCGGCACGCGGTGTACGCGGCGGCGCGGGAGCGGAGGCCCTCACCCCCCGGCCCCCTCTCCCGATAACAGGAGAGGGTGCCCCTCTCGTTCTCGGGAGAGGGGGGGAACTGCACGAAGCATCCAATCACTTTCGAATCAGAGAACGATGCCCTCCTCAGGGACGACGAGCGGGAGCGAGCTGGACCAGCTCTGCATCAACACGATCCGCACCCTCTCCATGGACGCGGTGCAGGCGGCCAACTCGGGACACCCGGGGACGCCGATGGCGCTGGCGCCGCTGGCGTACGTCATCTGGACGCGCCACCTGCGCCACAATCCGCTCGATCCCAAGTGGTTCGGGCGCGACCGCTTCATCCTGTCGGCGGGGCACGCGTCGATGCTCCTGTACTCGATGCTCTACCTGACGGGGTACGGGCTGGAGCTGCAGGACCTCAAGGACTTCCGCCAGTGGGAGAGCCGCACTCCCGGGCACCCCGAGTACGGCCACACGCCCGGCGTGGAGACGACGACCGGGCCGCTGGGCCAGGGCGTGGCGAACGGGGTGGGAATGGCGATGGCCGAGGCGCACCTGGCCGCCCTCTACAACCGCGACGGGCACCGCGTGGTGGATCACCACGTGTACGCCATCTGCTCGGATGGCGACCTGATGGAGGGCGTGGCGGCGGAGGCGGTGTCGCTGGCGGGGCACCTGAAGCTGGGGAAGCTGATCTACTTCTGGGACGACAACAAGATCACCATCGAAGGCTCCACCGACCTCGCCTTCACCGAGGACGTGCAGGGGCGCTTCGCCGCGTGCGGCTGGCACACGGAGCGCGTGGAGGACGTCAACGACCTGGAAGCGCTCGATGCGGCGATCCGCTCCGCCAAGGCCGATCCGCGCCCCTCGCTCATCGCCGTCCGCACCGTGATCGGCTACGGATCGCCCAAGAAGGCTGGCTCCGAAAAGGCGCACGGTGAGCCGCTGGGCGCCGAGGAGATCGTCGCCACCAAGCACAACTTGGGGTGGCCTTCGGAGGAGCCGTTCTTCGTCCCCGACGAGGCGCTGGCCCACATGCGCCAGGCTACCGAGCGCGGCGCGCTGATGCAGCGCGATTGGGAGCAGCGCTTCGACCGGTACGCCGCGGACAATCCCGAGCTGGCGCGCGGCCTCTACGGCGCGCTGGAGCGGCGACTTCCCGAAGGCTGGGACGCGGAGATTCCCACCTGGACGCCGGACGAGAAGCCGATCGCCACGCGCGCGGCGTCGGGGAAAGCGCTGAACGCCATCGCCAAAAACGTCCCCTGGCTGATGGGCGGGAGCGCGGACCTGGCGGGCTCCAACAACACCCACATCGACGGCGGCGCCGACTTCGAGCCGGGGAGCTACGCGGGGCGTGTGCTGCACTTCGGGGTGCGCGAGCACGCGATGGGGTCGGTGATGAACGGGATGACGCTGCACGGCGGCGTCCGCGTCTTCGGCGGCACCTTTCTGATCTTCTCGGACTACATGCGCCCGCCGATCCGCCTGGCGGCACTGATGGAGCAGCCCACGATCTACATCTTCACGCACGACTCGGTGGGCCTGGGCGAGGACGGGCCCACGCACCAGCCGATCGAGCAGCTCGCGGCCCTGCGCTCCATCCCCGGCCTCGTCGACCTGCGCCCGTGCGACGCCAACGAGACGGCGGAGGCGTGGCGTTTCGCGATGGAGTTCACGGACGGCCCCATCTTCATGGCGCTGACCCGCCAGGCCCTGCCGCACCTGGACCGCAACCGCTTCGGCGCCGCATCCGGCCTGCGCCGCGGCGCCTACGTCCTCTCCGACGCGGAGGGCGGCGATCCCGAGGTGCTGCTGATGGCGACGGGCTCGGAGGTGGCGGTGACGCTGGAGGCGCAGGAGGCGCTGCGTGCGGAGGGGATCAGGGCGCGCGTGGTGAGCATGCCGAGCTGGCAGCTCTTCGCGCGCCAGCCGCGCGAGTACCGCGAGTCGGTTCTGCCGCCCGCCATCACCGCACGCGTCGCGGTGGAGGCGGGGAGCCCGATGGGGTGGCACCGCTGGGTGGGGAGCGAGGGGCACATCGTGGGGATCACGCGCTTCGGCGCATCGGCCCCGGCCACGCGCGTCTTCGAGGAGCTGGGCTTCAGCGCCGCCAACATCGCCGCGCACGCCCGCGCCGCCCTCGGCCGCGGCCCGACGCCGACCGGCGGGGAAGGGGAGGCGGGGGCCGGCGGGGCGAAGCTGGGAATGGACGAGAAGTAGAAAAGAAGTGCTAAGTGCTGAGTCCTAAGTGCTAAGTAACCGCAGTTCAGCACTTAGCACTTAGGACATAGGACTTGTGTTTTGAGTACCCACATCGGAGAAACACCCATGCCCGAATCCACTCCGCTTCACCAGCTCCACCCCCTCGGCCAGTCCGTGTGGCTGGACTACATCCGCCGCGAGATCCTGGAGAACGGGGAGCTGGAGGCGATGATCGCGCAGTACGATCTGCGCGGCGTCACCTCCAATCCCAGCATCTTCGAGGAAGCGATCGGCAAGAGCGACGACTACGACTCCGCGATGGAGGAGCTGGCGGCGGACGGCGCGGACGCGGGCCGGGCGTACGAGACGCTCGCCGTGCAGGACATCCAGCGCGCCTGCGACTTCTTTCGCCCCGTGTACGACGCGGCCGGCGGGCACGACGGGTTCGTGTCTCTCGAGGTGTCGCCCGAGCTGGCGCACAGCGCGGAGCGGACGCTGGAGGAGGCGCGGCGGCTGTGGAAGGCGGTCGGCCGGCCCAACCTGATGGTCAAGGTGCCGGGCACGGAGCACAGCGTCCCCGCCTTCGAGCAGCTCATCGCGGAAGGGATCAACGTCAACGTCACGCTCCTCTTCTCGATCTCCGGTTACGAGCGCGTGATGGAGGCGTACCTGCGCGGGCTGGAGAAGCGGGCGGAACAAGGCGGGGCACTCGATCGCGTGGCGTCGGTCGCGTCGTTCTTCGTCTCCCGCGTCGACTCGGCGGTCGATGCGCAGCTCGAGAAGCTGGGCGGCGACCGGGCGAAGGCGATGATGGGGAAGGCGGCGGTGGCGAACGCGAAGCTGGCGTACCACCGCTTCACCGAGGTCTTCGCGGGCGAGCGTTGGGAGCGGCTGGCGGGGCAGGGCGCGCGGGTGCAGCGGCCGCTCTGGGCCAGCACCTCCACCAAGAACCCCGAGTACCGCGACGTCATCTACGTCGAGGAGTTGATCGGCCCGCACACCGTCAACACGATGCCGCTCGCCACCGTCAAAGCCTTCGCGGACCACGGCGTCGCGCGCCGCACGGTGGATCAGGACGTGGCCTCCTCGCGCCAGGTGCTCGCCGAACTCCGCGAGCTGGGGATCGATCTGGACGCCGTCACCGAGCAGCTCCAGACCGAGGGCGTGGAGAAGTTCTCCAGGTCGTTCCGCGGGATGATGCAGGTGGTGGACGAGAAGCTGGCGAGGGTGGCGGCGAAGACGTAGGGGCCCCCTCCCCCGCTCGTCACCTCGCGGCCCCTCCCCCAAACTGCCACAAAACAACCTGGGGGGGCGGTGGCGTGCATCTGTGCCGTTGCCCGCAGGTCTGTAGGGGCGCGATTCATCGCGCCCGTGCCCGGGCGCCGCCCCGCACCCCTCTTTTCGACCACCAACCTCGTAGGGGCCGACCTGCGTGTCCGCCCGCCC